>JBDHAF010000075.1:0-16422 GCA_039588255.1 Gemmatimonadota bacterium
TTCTTTCTCACGAACCGCCACGTGGTGCTGGTGAACGGCCGGCGGGCCGATTCGGTGTTCGTGACGATGGCCGATCAGCGCCGGATGACCCGGGCGGACATCATCAACATCGCGTCGTCCAGCGGGCCGGACATTGCCGTCCTAAAGATCAGGAACTACAGCGGGGCCCACGTGCCCCGGCTGGACTGGGAGGGCAACAAGGCCAGGCAGGGAGAACCGGCCGCCCTCATCGGATTCCCGGCGGGGTTGGCGGCGGCCCTCGATCGGACGCAGACCATTCGCACGTCCATGGCCGGTGGGATCTTCAGCCAGGTCACGTCCGACGAGATACGATTCGACGGGTTCACCGTCGGAGGCTCATCCGGCAGTCCCATTCTGAATGCCTCTGGTGAAGTGGTCGCGATTCACCGAGCCGGCCTGGCGGAGGCCGCGGGCCTCGCCTTTGCCGTGCCGGTGCGTCTCGCAATCCCGCTGCTTCCCCAGGCCGCACTCGCCGAAGCGGGGATACGCTAACGCTCCTCAGCCGCGATCCACGCCAGCCGTGCCGGTGCGTCTCGCAATCCCGCTGCTTCCCCAGGCCGCACTCGCCGAAGCGGGGATACGCTAACGCTCCTCAGCCGCGATCCACGCCAGCCGTCCGGGTGGTTGGATCCAGCACGTCCCGCACGCTGTCACCGATGAGGTTTGTCGCCACCACGGCCAGGACGATGGCGATTCCCGGGAACGTCGCGATCCACGGAGCGTGGACGAGGGCGTCCCGCCCCGTGGCGATCATGCTTCCCCATGAGGGCGCCGGAGGCGGGACGCCGATGCCGAGAAAGGACAGTCCCGATTCCAACGTGATGGCGTTTCCCACGGCCAAGGCCGCGGCAACGATGACCGGCGTCATGGTATTGGGGAGAAGGTGGCGCCACATCAGACGAGGGCCCGAGACCCCCAGAGCCCGTGCCGCGTCCAGGTAGGGGCGGGCGAGGATCCCCTTGACCTCCGCCCGGGCGAGGCGCGCGATGCCCATCCAGCCGGTGAGGCCCAGCACCAACACCACGAGCAGCAGGCTCGGCTCCCACAACGCCACCAAGGCCAACAACACGACGAGGCGCGGCATGGCCAGGACGGTATCCGTTACCGCCATCAACGCCCGCTCGATCCACCCGCCGCCCACGGCAGCGGCGATGCCCACCGCACAGCCCAGCACGACGGACACGGCCACCGAAAGGACGCCCACCGTCAGCGAGATCCGCGAGCCGTACATGAGGCGGGAGAGGATGTCGCGCCCAAAGCGGTCGGTTCCGAGCCAGTGCATCGTACCGTCCGGCCCGGCGCTCAGCGGCGCGAGAAAGCGGGTCCGGAGGATGTCGGGCTGGGCATTCGGGTCCATCGGGGCCAGGAGCGGTGCCAGCAGCGCGACGAATACAAGCACGGATAGAATGCCGAGCCCGATGACCGCCCGGCGGTCCCGCAACAGTGCGTGGCCGCGCGTCATGCTGGACGCTCGCGGATTCGAGGATCGGCGACGGCGTAGAGTACGTCCGCCAGAAGATTGCCCGCCACGACCAGAACGGCGAAGATTGCCGTGGTCGCCATGACGACCGGGTAGTCCCTGGCGCCGACGGCCGTCACGATCTCGCGTCCCATCCCCGGCCAGGCGAAGATGACCTCGACGAACACGGTGCCCGAAAAGAGGGCCGGGAGGGAGAGCCCCAGCAAGGTGATGATCGGGAGCAGGGCGTTGCGTATCACGTACCGCCCTTCGATTGCCAGGCGGGGCAATCCCCTCGCGCGGGCGGCGTTGACGAACGCTTGCCCCCTGGTCTCGAGGACGGCTCCGCGAACGAAGCGTGACGTACCCGCGATCCCGATCAGACTGAGCGTGACGAGGGGCAGCGCCAGGTGCCTGAGGCGATCGATGACGCGGCCCCAGGGTGTCAGAAAGTCGGCGTCGAGGGAGGCGACCCCCATGGCGGGGAACTGAAGCCACACCGGCCACCCATAACGGGCGCCGGCGTAGGCGAAGGTCAACACCAGCATGATGGCGAGCCAATAGGCCGGCATGCCGAAGATGACGAGATTGCCGACGGTGAGCGTCGTATCCCACGCGGTGCGCCGCTTTGCCGCCTGGAACGCTCCGACCACCACGCCGACGAGATAGGTGAGGAGCAGGGAACCACCGGAGAGCAACAGCGTATGGGGAAGGGCACCGCCCAGGATTCGCACCACCGGTCGTTGTTGGGCGATGCTGGTTCCCCAATCTCCGCGGACGAAGTCGCCCAGCCATGCCACGTACCGCGCGGGGAGCGGGCGGTCCAGCCCCAGCACGCGGCGTGTGTTCTCGAGCTCGGCCTCGGTGGCGCCGGGAGCCACCCACAGCCGTGCCGGCTCGCCGGGGGCCAGATTGATTAACAGGAACGTGATCGTGACGACGGCCAATACCAGACCGAAGCCGATGGCCAGCCGGCGCAATGCCTTGTGGAGCATCAAGAACACTGGGCGAGGTTGGGCCGTGGCGTCAAGCGTCGTATGGCTGGTGGGGATCGCCGCGTGCCTCGCGCCACCCCGTCCGCGAGAGGCGACGGTGTTCTTTGCGTCGGGTGCGGACCTCCAGTCGATCAATCCCCTCATCGCGGTCCATCCGCTGGCGAAACAGGTGCAAAAACACGTGCTGTTTCTCACGTTGGCAGCGTATGACAGCGCCATTCGACCGGCGCCGCGGCTGGCGACCTGGGAGTGGAACCCCGAGCGAACGGTCCTGACCTTTTCGATGCGATCCGATGTGCGGTGGCACGACGGCGTCCCGACGACCGCCGACGACGTGGTGTGGACGTTGGACCAAGCCCGGGACCCGACGGTGGCGTACCCTCGGGCGCGAGACCTTTCGTCGGTGACCGCAGTCCGGCGGATCGATTCGCTCACTGTGGCGTTGCAGTTTGACAGACCGCAACCCGTGTTCCCGGACGTCCTCACGGATCTGGCCGTCCTGCCGAGGCACCGGTTTGCCGGCGCAACCGGGGCGGACATCCGCACCGCTCCCTTCAACGCCCAGCCGGTGGGCAACGGCCCGTTCGAGTTCGTGGAGTACCGGCCGAACCAACGCTGGGTGTTCCGCCGGGCCGAGGGGTTTCCCGAAGCGTTGGGTCGGCCGCGTATCGAGCGCTTCGTCGTGGTGGTGGTGGATGAAGCCACTACCAAGCTGGCGGCGCTCACCAGCGGAGAACTCGATTTTGCCGGGATCAATCCCGCCCACGCGTCTTTCGTGCGAGAGGATCCGCGGCTCACGATCATCGACTACCCGGTCCAATTCGCCAATGCCGTCCTGTGGAATCTCAGACGCCCACCCTTTGACGATCCGCGCATGCGCCGCGCCCTCACCATGGCCCTGGATCGGGAACTCCTGGTCGAGGCCTACGTGTACGGCTTCGGGGCGGTTGCCGATGGCCCGGTTTTACCGAATCATCCATGGTTCGACGAGCCGGTTCCGGTGGGTCACGACGTGGCCGAGGCCGAACGACTCCTCGACCAGATGGGGTGGGTGTGGGGAGGGGAAGGCGTACGACGGCGCAACGGCCGGGAGTTGTCGCTGACGCTATTGACGGTGGGGAGTGCAGACAACGCCCTCGAGCAGATGATCCAAGCACAGCTCCGGACCGTAGGTGTGCACGTGGAGATCCGTCAGCTGGAGCTGACGACGTTTCTCTCCATCGCGCAGAGCCGGGAACGAGATTTCGACGCACTCGTGACGGGGATTCCCGGCGATCTGTCGCTGGGGCATGTTGCGGCATTGTTTGGCGGGGAAAACCCCGGTCCCCTCGCCTACTCTGGATACGGATCGACGGAGTTCGACGACGCCGTGCGGCGCGTGGCTCGGGCCGAGTCGGCGGCCGAGTTGGAGCGGGCGTGGCGTGACGCGCAGCGCACACTGTCGCAGGACCTGCCGGCGACGTGGCTGTACCACGCCCGCGGCGTGCAAGGCGTGAACCGGAGGATTCGAGGTATTGACCTCGACATTCGAGGAGAATTGGCCGGCGTGGCGAATTGGTGGATCGCCGACGAGGAGGAAATGCAGTGAGCTATCATGCGAAGGCGCCGGTACGAATCGACTTCGCCGGTGGGTGGTCGGACGTTCCCGAGTTCGCCGATGCCGAAGGGGGCGCCGTTGCCAATGCGGCGATTGCGCTCTACGCGCGTGTCGAGTGCGTCGGTGGCGGAGGCGGGTACCGCATACACGCCACCGACATTGGGGAGCGTGTCTTCCTGCATTCCCCAATGGAGGTGACCTACGACGGTAAGCTCGATCTCCACAAAGCGGCGTTGAACATGCTGCCGGTGCCGGGTGGGGTTGAGATCCTCACGTCCTCGGAGGTACCGGCAGGCTCGGGACTCGGAGCGTCCGCATCGCTGGACGTCGCATTGCTCCGAGCGCTGTCGTTGTGCCGTGAAGAGGAATACGATGCGACGGAGATTGCCGAGATGGGCTTCCTCTTGGAGACGTCGGAGCTCAAACTCGCCGGAGGGAGGCAAGATCAGTACGCGGCCGCCCTGGGCGGGTTTCACTCATTCCTGTTCGACGGCGGCGGCGTCGAGGTCCGTCCGATGTCCATTAGCCAAGAAGCGGCGTCGGACCTCGCGGAGCATCTGCTCATAGTGTACTCGGGGCAGTCCCACTTCTCGTCCCAAACCCACGACCGGGTGTGGCAGGCGTATCGTGAAGACCGTGGTGGAATGGGAGACGCGATCCGAGCGATGCGGGACCTCGTCGATCCCGTCGTGCAGGCTGTGGAGTCGGGAGACTGGCCGGAGTTGGCGCGCTTGATCGACGAGAACTGGACGCAACAGCAGCGCCTCGACGCCACGATCTCCACGGAGGTTACCCGCACCATCGAAGCGGCGGTACGTGACGCGGGCGCGTGGGGATTGAAGGCGACCGGTGCCGGGGCGGGGGGGTGCCTCATCATCGCTGGGCCCCGCGAGCGGAAGACCGACATCGGCACCGTGGTGGAAGCGGTGGGAGGCCGGCTGCTGCAGTGGTCGTTCGACTTCGATGGTGTGACGAGTTGGCGGGCCGAGGACGATGCTGGTCACGACGGCGGATGAAATCGGGCGCCGGCGCCATGCGCTTCGCAATGCGCCCGACTTGGCGACCCTTGCCGAGAGGCTAGGACGCCTCGGCGACGAGGTCGTCCGCAGCCCGCTGTATCTTCCCGAACAGAAGGCGCTCTTGTCCCGAGACGGAGGCGTCTGTTCCCGTGACGGCTCGCGTCTCAGCTTCGACCCGTTCAGTCCCGATCAACACGAGTGTCCGGCGTGCCACAACGTCTACGACGGAGACCGGCACCACCGAGCGTGGGTGTGGCGGTATCACCTCTGGTTGACCGAACGGGCCATTCACCTGGCCTTGCTCGACCGATTGGGAGTGCGGCATGGGGCCGCAGCCACGTCGCGAGAGATCGTGGTCCGGTATTCGCAAGCGTACCGTGACTTCCCGAATGTCGACAACGTGTTGGGACCCACCCGGCTGTTCTTCTCGACCTATCTCGAATCGATCTGGCTGATTCAACTGATCATCGCCGCGTCGCTGCTCGATTGGGAGGGCGCGGAACCGCAGCTCGACGATCTCCGATCGGTGGTTCGCGAGTCGGCATCCCTCATTGCGTCGTTCGATGAGGGATGGTCGAACAGGCAGGTGTGGAACAGCACCGCCCTCGTTGCAGCGGGACGGTGGCTGGACGATGCGACACTCCTGCAATGGGGGGCGGAAGGACCCCACGGCGTCATGGCACTCTTGACGCAGGCCGTCTCGGAGGGCGGCAGGTGGCACGAGGGCGAGAACTATCACTTCTTCGCCCTGCGTGGTTTCCAGCTGGCTGCCGAGCTGCTGCGGCAGGCAGGGATCGACTTGTATCGCGACGATCCGTGGCAAGAGCGGCTGCGTGGGATGTACACCGCGCCCCTGACGACGGTGTTGCCCGATCTTTCCGTTCCCGCCCGCGGGGATTCCCCCTTCGGGGTGACACTCTTGCAGCCCCGCTTCGCCGAGCTGTGGGAGATCGCGTGGAGCCGCACGGACGATACCCGCCTCGCCGGGTTGTTGACGGCGATGTACCAGGCCGACGTACAACAGAGTGACGATCACGGCTTGTGCGAGATTGCGGAGGTGGAGCAGAACCGTCCGGCCCGGCGCCTGTCGCGAAGCGATCTCGGGTGGAAGGCGCTCCTGTGGATGCGCGACGCCGCGCCGCAGGGAGATCCGTGTGCGTGGATGGAGGGGTCTGTGTTGGTTGGGCCGGGGGGGCCTGCGGTCTTGCGGCCCGCACCGGAGCGGTATGCGGGACTCGAGTGCAGTGGAACCGGGAGCGGTCACGGGCATCCCGACCGATTGCACGTCACGCTCTATTGGGATCGGCCGTGGCTCGTGGATGTGGGGACCGGTTCGTACGTTGCCGAATCGCTTCACTGGTACCGGTCGACCCTCGCGCACAACGCACCGGGTCTCCGCGGTGCGGGCCAACTCGGCGGCAGGGCGTGGTGCAGCGCGTTCGATGAACGGGGAGAGTGGGCATGGTGCCGTGGTGTCGCGGAAGGGATGTTGGGGCCGGAGACCACCGTCACCAGAACCATCGTGACGGGGCCCGATTGCGTCGTCGATGTCGTCGACGTGTCGGCGCCCGAGGACTGCACCGTCGATCTCCCACTGCACGTCCTCGGGGAAGCAGCCATCGATGCAGTCACCGTTCGCGACGCGCCCGACGAATTCCGGCCGGATTCTGGGGCCGGCCACGAGACCGGATACGGTGCGGTGGACCATCCACGTCTCCTGGTTGAGCCACCGGCCCTCGTGCGGCATGTGAGCGATGAGCGGCAGCTCGACGTGTTTCTCCCGCCGAGGGATGGCGAGTCGTGCTACCGGGTGCGGGGGCCGGGACCGTCGAGCCTCGACTTCGCCGACACCGAGCGGAGGGATTTCGTGGTGCGGCGGAGCGTGGGCCCCGGACAATGGGTACAGGTGTACGCGCCACCGTCCGCCGGGATCACGGGCGTGACGGTGGACGGGGGCGTCGTCGCCATCGAGGGGCCGGAGGGTGCTTTGTGCACAGTCGCGGTGGGTGGCGACGGAGCTCGCATAGTGGGAAGTGGCGACACGGAGGTTCGGCTCGAGGGACTGATTCCGGAGCCCGAAGAGCCGGTCCACCAACCTCTACGACGGACGGCCATACGGTGCCAACTGCTCGACCGGGCTCCCACCGTGGACGATTACTTTGACTCGATGGCCCCCGGTGCGCCGATCACGTTGGGTCCGTCCCACTACAGGCGCTCGGAGATGACGTACCCGGGCGAGAGCGTATTCGGCGGACGGGTTGGCGTCGCCGCCCACGCCCGCCACCTGTATGTGGGGGTCGAAGTTCGAAAGCCGAAAGTCGTACTCCGCGCCGCCGATGTCGAGGATCCCCGACTCGACAACGAGGTGCCGGATATTCACTCGGACGGCGTGCAGATCTATCTGGATTGGCATGGCCGGTGCGGCTTTGTGGCAGTGCCCGAAGCGGAGGGAGAAGGGGTGAGGATCCGACCGGTGGCGGGAACGACGGCGGGGACGGGCCAGCTCACCGGAACGTGGCGCCGGACGAACGAGGGGTACCGCGTGCTGCTCCGGTTCGACGCCGGCGCGGATCTCGTTGCCGGGGATCACGTGCTGGTGCAGGTCGTGGTAAATGAAATGCAGCCCGGCCGGGAACGAAGAGCCGGCCAGCTGGCGCTGGCTGGCGGGGGAGGTTGGGTGTATCTACGAGGTGACCGGGAATCATGGGTCAACGCGGTGCGCGCGGAGGTACGGTGAATATCACGGTCGTGCTACACAGTCCACAGGATCTCATCAATGTGGCCATCGTCATCCGGGCGATGAAGAATTTCGGCTTTCGAGACCTGCGGCTCGTGTCCCCGGCGGAGTTCGACATCCGGCGCATCGAAGGCATCGCGCACAAGACGGGGGACGTGGTGCAACGAACCAAAGTGTTCGACGGTCTCGACGCTGCGCTTGCCGATTTCACGATGGTGGTGGGTCTCACGGCTCGAGGAAGGACCGCCAAGCGCAACGTCCAGTTTGTGGAGGACGCGGCCAAGGACATCGCGGCACTCGACGAGTCGCACAGGACGGCGGTCGTGTTCGGCCGCGAGGACAAAGGCCTGACCAACGAGGATCTCGACCGCTGCCACCGGATCGTCACCATCCCGACGACCGAAGATCACAGCTCGATAAACCTGGCCCAGGCGGCTACGGTCACGTTGTACGAGCTGTTCAGGGCGAGTCGTGCGTTGCCCGACACCAAGCGCCCACGTCGAGACGCACCACCGGCCACCCGGGAGCAACTCGAACTGCTGTTCCATGATGCGGAAGCCGCCCTCCATGCGGTGCAGTTCTTCAAGAGTGGCAACGATGATGCCGTCATGCGCACGGTTCGGGAGATCGCGCATCGCGGGCCGCTGGACGAGCGCGAGGTCAAGCTTTTGAGGGCCGTGTCTCTCGAGGTCGTGCACTACCTCGAGCGGATGGGACTCCGATCGTGATTCCTGGCTTCACGTCCACAGGCAGCAAACGGCCGGATGCGCTGTTCGGCGAAGCGCTCGACGTCCCCCGGCGCATGACACGGGCAAAGGGGTGTCGGGTGTGGGATGCCGATGGGCGGGAGTACTTGGACACCACCATGGCGTTGGGTGCGGTGTCGTTGGGGTACGGCTATCCCGCCGTCGAGGAGGCGGTGACCAGAGCTCTGGCTGACGGTGTCGTGGGCCCCCTCTCTCCGGTTCTCGAAGAGCAAGTGGCCGAGCGGTTGTGCGCGTTGATTCCGGGGGTCGAGGCGGTGCGGTTCTTCAAGACCGGCGCGGAGGCCGTGGCCGCCGCGGTGCGGGTCGCCCGGGTGCATACGGGTCGGGACACCATCGTGACGTGCGGCTATCAAGGTTGGTTGGATCTTTTCTCCGATGCACCGGGCGTGCCGCAGACGGTCCGACACGACCGCCGCGAGGTTCCGTTCAACGACGTGGCCGCGCTCGACGCCGCGACCCGCGACGGCCCGGTGGCGGCGATCATCGTCGAGCCGGTGGTGGACGGGCCACCGTCCCAAGAGTGGATTGCCGCCGTCAACGACGCGCGGACCCGGGCGGGGGCCGTGCTGGTGCTGGATGAGATCAAGACGGGACTGCGTCTGGGGTGGGGTGGTGGAGGGGGGCGTTACGGTTTGCACGGTGACCTGACCGTGTTGGGGAAGGCCCTCGGGAACGGGTTCCCCATCGCCGCGGTGGGCGGCCAGCGCGCGATCATGGACGCGGCGACGCGCACGTGGATCTCCTCCACATTGGCGACGGAGTTCGTCAGTCTGGCGGCAGCCGATGCCGTGCTCCGGACCTACGAGCGAGAGAATGTAGCGGCCCACCTGTCCGCAGTCGGACAGCGGCTTTACGAAGGTTTCGAACGTATCGCGGCGGGACACGGTGTGGTGGTGCCATCGGTGAAGGGAATCCCGGAGTTTTGTTACCTCGAAGCGACGGACGACGACATGTCTGCGCGCCTGGCGGCGGGGTGTGCGTCGCGAGGTCTGATCCTCAAACGCAACGCCTACAACTTCGTGTCGCTCGCCCACTCCACGACGGTGGTCGATGACGTGTTGCAGCGGGTGGGAGATGTCGTGGACGATTTGGCGAAGGCCACGCCATGAGTACCGCCGATCTGATCGACGCACACGCCCACTTCTTCACCGCAGAGTCGGGTCGTGGCGATTGGCAACAGATCAACGAGGGCCGCTTGGAGGCGGGGGCGCAGATGGGCGTGACGGCCCACGTCGCGTCGATCCTGGGAACCTGGGGGGCCACCTCTCCCACATACTTTCCGTCGCCGGACGATGTCACGCACGGCAACGACGCCATGGTGAACCTGACCCACGACCATCCTGGCTTGGTGTTCGGGTACTGCGTCGTGAACCCCAACTATCCGGAGCACGCACTCCAGGAACTCCGGCGCCGCGTCGGCGAGGGGATGATCGGTGTAAAGCTCGCTGCGAGCCGGCGAGCCAATGACCCGCTGCTCGACCCCATCGCGGCGTTTGCAGCCGAGCACCACTTGCCGATTCTGCACCATATCTGGCAGCACCGCCGGCGTGATTGGCCGGGCCAAGAGGCCTCGGACGCGGTTGAACTGTTGGAGCTCGCCGTGCGACACCCTGACACGAAGTTTCTCCTGGCGCATCTCGGTGGAGGCGGGGATTGGGCGCACACACTTCGGGCGGCTTGCGACGCGCCGAATGTTTGGATCGATCTCTCGGGGAGTGGAGTGGACGGCGGCATGTTGGAGACCGCCCTCGAGGCGGTCGGCCCTGCCCGTCTGGTTTGGGCGTGTGACGTGACCATGGACACCGGTCTGGCCAAGCTGCGGTACCTGGAGGCGCTGGGAGTCACAGCGGATGACCTGGGCCGCATCAGGAGCGGCAATGCCGTGGAGCTCTTCCCGGAAGGGGTGTTCGTGCGATGATCACCGACGTTTCAACGTTCATTGGAGCGTATCCCTACCGGTACCTCCCCCGGTCCTCCCCCGAAGATCTCCTGGCCGAGATGGACCGCCAGGGGATCGCAGAGGCCTGGGTGGGACACATTCCCTCCTTCCTTTATAAAGACCCCGCCCCGGGGACGGCCCAGCTCCTCGAGAGCCTCAGGTCCGCTGGGGAGAGGATGCGCCCGGTTCCCACTATTCATCCCGGGCTCCCCGGGTGGCGCCGTGACCTGGAGGGGGCCAAGGCGGTCTCCGCGCCGGCCGTTCGGGTTTACCCCATGCACCAAGGGTTGAGTCCCGAAGGAGACGCGGTGAGGGACTTGGTCGTCTCCGCCGGTGAATTGGGGCTCGCCGTGGTCCTCACCGTTCGCTTCGAAGACGTGCGGCAACGTCACCCACTGGATACGGCACCCGATCTCCCTGCGTCCGCGGTGCGCGCGCTGGCCCGGGCCGACGAGCGGGTCCGAATCCTCGTCACGAGCGCGGGCCGGGCGTTCCTCGAAGAGGTGCATTTCGGGTTGACGGACGCGGAGGCGTCTCGGGTGTTGTGGGACATCGCCTGGCTCTGGGGGCCACCGGAGAACGAACTGCGCAAGCTGGTGACCACCGTGGGGGCGGACCGGTTTGCGTTCGGAACGGGAATGCCGTTGCGCATTCCCGATGCGGTGCCGGCCAAACTGGATTTGGCTGACTTGCCTCCCGAGGACCGTGCTGCCATCGAGTCGGGGAACGTCGTGCGTTGGCTGCAGTGGTAACGTAGATGACGGCCATTATCGAAAAGCTGCGCGATCGTGTTATTCCTGCGGTGCCCGTGCCCTTCGGGAGCGACGGCGACATCGACGACGACCTCCAGGACACCTACGCTCGGTGGATGGCCCAACAGGCGATCGGGGGCGTCGCAGTGTGGGCGCACACCGGACGTGGGCTGAAGCTCTCCGACGACCAGCGTGAACGCGTAGCGCGTGTTTGGCGGGCAGGTCTCGACGACAGACCGCTCATTTGCGGGGTCGGCGTGCCCGAGTCGATCACCCTTCCGTCGGCGCCGTCGTCCGTGACGGACGTGGTTCTGCAAGCGGCCGGCAACATGGCGGACCTCGCGGTGCGCAACGGTGCCAACGCCGCTCTCGCGTATCCTCCGACGGCGCTGGCGGCACTTCCCGACGCCGAGGAACGCATCGTGGATTATCACCGGACGATCGGTGCCTGCGGCATTCCCGTGATTGCGTTCTTTCTGTACGAAGCTGCCGGCGGCGTGTCGTACCCCCCAGAGCTGGTCGAGCGCATCCTCGGCCTCGACGGCGTGATCGGGATCAAGGTCGCCACGTTGGACAGCGTCATGACGTATCAAGACATCCTAGCGGTGGTGCGACGGGTGCCTGCCGCGTTGGCTGTCACCGGCGAGGATCGCTTTCTGGGGTACTCGCTCATGGCAGGGGCTCGTTCAGCGCTGATTGGGATGGCAGCCGCCGTGACGGACCGTGCGGCGGCACTATTGCAGGCCAGGGCGGACGCCGACTGGGACCTGTTCCACGAGCTGGCGTCGGCGTTGGATGGTTTCTCCCGGGCCACGTTCGTCGCCCCGATGGAAGGCTACATACAGCGCATGCTCTGGGCCTTGGAGGCTGACGGTGTCTTGCCCCGACCGGCCATCGACCCGTGGTGCCCCGACTTGGAGCCGAACGACCGCGATCGGGTCTTTGCCGCCGTTCGTGCCTTGCGATCCCCGTGACGCTTCCGGACCGACCGGCGGTGTCTTCCCCACGGCGTGCCAAGTTGGACGCGGTGTTCGAGCGGACGCGCACCCACGCCTCCAAGGACCTGGCGGCGATCATCACCGAGGAACTGGGCATCGATTTGGCCACTCGGTACGGGGGGGTGGCCATCGCCCACCCATTTGGGAAGGCATCGGGGCAACTGTCGTGCACGATTCCTCAGGTCGAGGACGATCTTAGAGCCGGATTGGCCTTCGTCGTGCTCAAAACCGTGATCGCCGAAGACGCGTCCGGTGTGCGGTCGATGGGTGCCTGGTCCATGCGGGACACCAAGATGCGAGTGGAAACCCGCGTCAGCCGGAGCGGCCGGGAGGGTTGGACGGTGACGTGGACCGGCCGAGGATGGCACGGGACGCTCGCCGACTACCTGGAGTTCTTCCGACAGGCGTTGGCCCTGGCTCAGGAAGCGGACACGCCGATCGCGCCCTCGGTGAAATACCACCTTCCGGGGGAAGGTGAGCCCTACCGCACCGAGGAGTACGAGCACAGCACGACGAAACTGCTCGAGGTGTGGCATCGCGCCGGCTGCGCCGGCGACATGATCCTGGAGAAGGACTTCAGTCCTACGTTGGCCGGGGACCGGCGGTCGGGGGACCCGGCAGGGGTGTTGTGTTGGCTAGAGCGTGTTCCCGAGTTGATTCTCGGTGCGGGCGGGGGCCGTATTCGCCTCGGGGTGAAGGTCATGAACGCCGTGGCGGACGACGCATTCCAGCTCTCGATGCTGGAGACACTGACGACGTCCGACCCCGGACCCGCCTTTCTCATCGTGTTCAACCGGCTGTTCGATCGCGAACGACGGGTGGCGTTCGGCGGCTGGGATCTGAGCGATCGCAACCTTCGTGTGTTGGATTTGGCGAGACAGCGCGGCATGAGCCTCCCCCCGCTGTCGGGCACCGGAAACATCTGCTCGGGCCGCATGATGGTGGAGTACGCGTTGCGGGGATGCGAGAACGGTCAGGTGCACACGTTCTTTCAAGTACCGAAAACCGAGTACACGGCCAAAGGCGGCGGACGCTCGTCGGCGGCTCTGCACACCCTCATGCTGCATCCGGTGGAGGGGCTGGTCCCATGGCTGTGGCACCTGCACGAGACAGGTCGCCTCGAAGCGGTGGAAGGGTTGCTGCGGTTCCGAGACATCGTCGGGATCGGAAATGTATGACACCGTGATTCGCCGGGCGCGCGTCTATGAGGTGGCCCTGCCGCTCCGGGTTCCGTTTGCCATCTCAGGCGGTGTCATGGCGGTGCGCCGATCCCTCATCGTGGAGCTGGAAGACCGCTCGGGAGTGTCCGGATACGGCGAGTCGGCTCCGTTCGAGTTGCCCTTCTACTCGGCCGAAACTACCTCGTCCGCCAAGGCGTGCCTGCGCGAGACGCTCCTCCCCCGGGTGGTCGGTCGGGCCATTGGGAAACCCGAAGACCTGTGGGAGGTGATGGCCGACGGTGTTCGCGGCAACCACATGGCCCGGGCCGGGGTGGAAACGGCGTGGTGGGACCTCGTTTCTCGGCAGACCAGTGTGCCCCTTGTCGAGTTGGTCACTCGGCGGTTGTCCGAATTGGGAGTGGTGGGAAAGGGGATCCGCCGGTCGGAAGAGGTCGCGTGCGGGGTGGCCATCGGAATTCCCGAGGGTGAGAACCTGGCGGTGCTGGAGCACGAAGTGCGCGCCGCGGTGCGCCGCGGGTATCGGCGGGTGAAGCTCAAAGTGCGTCCGGGGTGGGACCACGAGCCGGTGGCCGCCGCCCAGCTGGTGTTGCGGGATGAAGGCGCCTCGTTGCCCATGTGGGTCGACGCCAACGGCGCCTACCGTCCCGGGGCGCACCGGGAGGACCTCGCGGCCCTCGACGGGTTGGGGCTCGTATTCATCGAGCAGCCGTTTCCGGAAGAGGCCTTGTGGGACGCCGCGGTACAGAACCGGGAGGGGCGTACGCCGATCTGCCTCGATGAATCGCTCGTTTCGGAGGATGCAGCGCGGCAGGTGGTGGAGATGGGAGGGCCGCTGATCTGGAACCTCAAGGTGCAGCGGTTGGGAGGTCTGGAAGAAACGTGCAGAGTGTATGCCCGGGGTGTGGCGGCGGGTGCGCGCCTGTGGGTGGGGACCATGCCGGAAACCGGGGTCGGCGCCCAGGCGGCGTTGTCGGTAGCGGCCCACGCGGGGTGCGTGTACCCCACCGATCTGGAGCCCTCCGACCGCTGGTACGAGCCGGGAACCGATCTCATCGATCTCTCGATGAGTGCATCGGGTACGATGCACGTGCCGGGTGGCCCGATGGCCGCGCTGGAAACCGACGGCATGAACCTCGTGTGTGAAATCACCTAGTCTGCCGGCGGTGCTTGCGTTCCGCCGGAGAACAGGCTAATCACGATCGAGTTGAAACTGGACGGCCATCGCCGGGAGCGGTGTGCAGTCGCCTCTCCGATACCCTGAACGAAGCCGAGGGGATGCCCGGGAGAATCTGCCAGGCGTGTGGCAAGAACGCTCCGGAAGGGGCGTTGCGCTGTCCCGAGTGCGGCGCGATGCTCGCCACCGACGGGAGCGATCGGATCACGGCCATCGCGGAGCAGGTCGGCCTGGCGTTGGGCGATCACTACCGTGTGGAAGAGCTCGTCGGCAAGGGAGGTGCGGCGATCGTCTTTCGCGTGCACGACGAACGGCTCCACCGCAGTCTCGCGGTGAAGGTGCTCAATCCGGATTTAATGGCGAGCACGGAGCTGGCGAGCCGCTTCCGGCGAGAGGCCAAGACGGCGGCGGCACTCAACCATCCCAACATCGTCCCCATCTACTTCGTGGGAGGGGAAGACCACATCCCGTGTTACGTCATGCCCCTGGTGGAGGGAGAGCCCCTCGGGGCGCGGATCCGCCGGGAGGGGCAGCTCCCGGTGGACGTGGCGCTGGGAATCGCCAAGGACATCGCGTCCGCGCTGGACTTTGCCCACGGCGCCAACGTGATTCATCGCGATGTGAAGCCCGACAACATTCTGTTGGAGTTCACCACGGGGCGAAGCCTTCTCATGGACTTCGGGATCGCGAAGGCCCTGCAGGAAAGCGATGCCGATTTGACCCAGTCGGGTGTGGTGGTCGGTACGCCGCACTACCTGTCACCGGAGCAGGCATCCGGTGAGAAAGAGATCGACGGGCGCGCCGACGTGTACAGCCTGGGAGTCGTGGTATACGAGATGCTGGCGGGGCGCCCGCCGTTCACCGGCGGCACCCCGCAGGCCATCTTCGCGCAACACGTGTCGGCCGAGCTGCCGGCGTTGGATCAATGGCGTCCCGGTTTGTCCCGGGCCATCGAAGATGTTCTCGGGCGTGCCACCGCGAAGGCTGCAGTTGACCGCTACGATCTGGCCGGAGACTTCGTGCGAGCCCTCGAGCGGGCCTACGGGCGGCGGAGTCTTCGTACGTCGGGCGACACCATCGTCGGGACCCACAGTCCGTCGGACATGAACCTGTTCCGTTCCTTCGAGGTGAAGGGGGACGAACCCTCGGTCCGAGCGCTCCTCGAGGCGGAGAGCTTCACCGACGTGGCGGAGGCGACGGAAAACGTCGAGCGCTATCTCGCCGAGGTGGCAACGCAGGGAGACTGGCGCGGTGTGACGGAGGGCATTCGCGCGTTGCGACAGCGGTCCCGGGATCTTCGACCGGCATTTCGCGACCCGGCGGTTCGCGCCCTGGAACGCATCAGTGACAATGCCAGTGTGGTGGAGGCCTTGGCGACGGGGTGGAAGAGCGGCGACGACCAGGTACAGGCGCAGCTGGAAGGGGCCCTGACTGCCTCCCCGGGACTCGGTGGACAGCTCCTGGACCTGGCGATCCGCGAGCGGAGTCCGGTGCTGATGCTTCTGGCCGACCGGGTCGGGGCGCTTACGGAGGGGCGGGTGGACGCCCTCGCTCGGGATAACCGGGTCGGCGTGGTCCAGGCGTTCGTCGCCGCCCTGCAGGAGAGTCTTCGCCCCGCCCACCTCGTGGAACGGTGGCTGGCGTTGGTGCTGCAACACCCGAAGCCGGAGGTGCGGAAGCTGGCGGTGGAGTCGGCCGGGGTCCGGGGAGGAGCACAGGCCGAGCGCCTGGGACGGCTCGCGTTGGGAGACGCGGCGATGGAGGTGCGGATCGCGGCGTTGCG
>JBDHAF010000076.1:0-18039 GCA_039588255.1 Gemmatimonadota bacterium
TACGAGTTCTCCATGGAGGCCGTCTATCTCTCCCTGGGGGCCGCACTGGCACTGACCGTCCTCGTGCGCCTCACCCAGGTGTGGGAAGCCGTGGTCATCCTCGGCACTGCAACGTGCTTGATGATCTACATCGATCTGCGCCCCGACGCCTCCGTGTTGCTGGTGACGACCGTCGTTGCCCTGCTCGTGGCCCCGTCGGTCCAGATGGCCTACCAATGGGAACGAGCCGTGCTCCTCCGGTTCGGGAAGTTCCGCGGTCTCCGCAAATCGGGCCTCTTCGTCATCGTTCCGGTCATCGATAAGGTGGCTCAGTTCGTGGACCAGCGAATCCGCGTTACCGACTTCAGTGCCGAAACGACGCTGACCGCCGACACGGTTCCGGTGAACGTGGACGCCATTGGGTTCTGGATGGTATGGGATGCCGAGAAGGCGGTGCTGGAAGTGGAACACTTCGACGACGCGGTGATTCTCTCGGCACAAACGGCTCTGCGGAACGCCATCGGGAAGAGCGACCTCGCGGTGCTGCTCTCGGAGCGGGACCGTTTGGGCCACGAAATCCAGAAGCTCCTCGACGCCAAGACGAACGCCTGGGGCATCACCACCGAAGCGGTGGAGATCCGGGACATCATCATCCCCAAGGGTTTGGAAGACGCCATGTCCCGCCAGGCACAGGCGGAGCGGGAGCGTCAGAGCCGCATCATCCTCGGTACGGCGGAGACGGAGATCGCGGAGAAGTTCGCCAAGGCCTCGGCGCACTACCAGGACAACCCCGTCGCCCTGCACCTCCGGGCGATGAACATGGTTTACGAGGGCCTGCGGCAGAAAGGCTCCATGGTGATCGTCCCCTCCACCGCGGTGGAGACCATGGGCCTGGGAGCCTTGGGTGGGTTGACCGCGCTGGGCCGCGACGTGACGCCGCCAACACCGACGACGCCGAACGATGAGCACGCAGATGCTGACGAGTCGTGAGCCGCCCAGTAGGCTCACGGCGCTAGTGAGCCTCCTGGAGTGGACCCTGCTCCTCCTCCTGGCCTACCTGGAGTGGGGAGGTGACTCCACTCCGTCGCACGTGGTCACCATCGCCACCGTGGGATGGATCGTCATTGCCCTCATGTGCGCGATGCTTTGGGTGATATCTCTTTTGAACGAAGACAGGACAGCACCATGAAGACCTCTGTAACTGTGACACTTATCTTCCTGACACTCGTGTCGATTATCCATCTGGTGCGCTTTGCACTCCAGGTGAACATCACCGTCGACGAGTTCGTCGTGCCGATGTGGGCCAGCGTGGTGGCATTCTTTTTCGTGGGAGGGTTGGCGGCGTGGCTGTGGAGGGATGAGAGGACAGACTAATGCCGCGAAAGAGCACCACCGAACCCGACGTAGATGTGTTGGCGGTCGCCGTTGGCGGCATTCTTCTCTGGAGGTTGCCGCCGTGCCGCCTGTATGAGCGCAAGCCTGTCGCCGAGCAAAGAGACGCCCGTGAGGAGTCGCGTGAGTAGCATCAGCACCCACCTGCCAAGGACGGCCGCGCCGGGGGTAGCTTGGGTGAGCCTCTGTCTGGCCGTGGCTCTCCACGTGGCGGACGAAGCGCACCACGACTTCCTTGCGGTGTACAACCCGGCTGCTCTTAGAATACGGGAGCAACTACCGTTTCTTCCGCTTCCCACTTTCACGTTTGACGTCTGGATCACGGGCCTGGCCATCGCCGTTGTGCTGGGCCTTTCGCTCTCCCCCTTGGTGTTCCGCCAAGCGAGCGGCATGCGCCTCGTGGTCACGGTGGTCGCAAGCCTCATGCTTCTCAATGCTTTGGGTCACGCGATGGGTTCGATCGTCACCGGGTCCGTGATGCCCGGGACCTATTCGTCACCGATCCTCTTTGCAGCGGCTGCCTGGGCGCTGTCCCGGACTCGGAGCGAGTGGGCAGGACCCCGCCCCGGCTCACGATAGCACATCAGAGACGGGGGGTCGGTCAGTCGATCCGTCCCGGCTCCCGCACACCGGCTCCGTCGACACCCTTTAGCCGGTCGCCCAACTCCGCTCGCATTGCGTCGGCGAGTCTCTGGAGTCTGTCCACCACGTCCGGGTAATCATCTACAACGTTGCGCCGCTCGCCGATGTCCGAGGAAAGGTCGTACAACTCCAACCCCGTAGTCGGCGCATAGTCGTATTTGCCGGGGATGCCATCCGCCCCAGGGGCCTGACCTTCCATGGAACCATAGCCGTGGGGAAAATGCAGCTTCCACCGACCGCTTCGAAGCGTCTCCAGCTCGTTTTGATGGTAGTAGAAGAAATAGGCCTCGTGGGGTGATGAGGCATCCGGCTCCGCCGTGATGAGCGGCCAAATGTCCTTGCCGTCGATGGCGTGCGACGGCAGCGGCGCATCGATCAACCCGGCCATCGTGGGGAAGATGTCAATCGTCATGGCCGGTTCCGAAACCGTTCCCGGCTGAATCACTCCAGGCCAACGGACGATCGCCGGGACACGCACGCCGCCTTCAAAGGTCGTGCCCTTGCCTTCCCGCAACGGCCCCGTTGAGCCTGCGTGATTCCCGTAGCTGAGCCAGGGCCCATTGTCCGAAGTGAACAACACCAGTCGCTCCTCTGAGACGTGCAGCGGAACATGTGGCATGGGATGCGCGACGTACGCAAAGAACGGTCGGCCCAATGCAACCGAGCGTTCGATGAAGCGAACGGCGCGCTCGGTGAAGTCCGTGGTAAAGCGCCGTTGATCGGTGTTGTAGCCGACGATGGTATCACCGTCAAACGTCGGAAGGTCTCCCCAGGCATCCGGCGACTCCGGGTGGTAGGGCCACATGTCGTTTGAATACGGGATGCCGTAGAACTCGTCGAACCCGTGGCGCATGGGAAGAAAATCGGGATGGTGTCCCAGGTGCCACTTTCCGAAGACCGCCGTAGCATACCCTTGCGACTGAAACAACTCCCCGAGCGTTGTTTCGTCTTCGTGGATTCCATGGTTGGCGCCCGGGCCCAGGGCGCCGTGGATGCCGATGCGGTTGGGGTAACTCCCGGTCAGCAGGGCCGCCCGGGACGCCGAGCAGATGGGCTGGGCCACATAGAAGTCGGTGAAGCGCACCCCTTCCGTCGTCATTCGGTCGAGCTGGGGAGTGTCGTACAATTCGAGATCCGCGTAGCCCATGTCATCCACGAACACCACGACCACGTTGGGCGGCGGTCCATTCGAGGGCACGCCCGGCCCGCACGCCCACACGCCGATCACTGCGAGTACGTGGATTGCCCTTGGCGGACGTAGGTGCCGCCCCCCACACCGATTCATCGCTCGACCCGCAGGCCCTGGCTGGTGATGAGAAAGCGGGCGTTTCCCGCAATGAGCGCGGCTTCGAATGGGGTGAAGATCCCCTGAGTCACGGCCGCGTCCGACTGCTGAGCCGCCGCCGCCAGTGCCATCCCGTCTTGCGGGCCGCGGGACAACAGATCCCCCAACGTGACACACGTCGCGGCGCGATCACCGGTCGCGTCCAGACAAAGAAGGTCGAGGAGTCGTCGAGTGCGGGCCAACAGTGTCGGCGGAGGAGTGTTCTCTGCGCGTGACCGCAAATCAGGAATCGCGCTGCCCCGCAACACTGGTTCCGTGACCACCCGGTCACCGACTGGCGCGTCAGTCATCGCATCCAGGAATGCCGTCGCAAGGGGAAGGAACGCCGGATCGCCGATGAGAGTCAGAGCGCCGGCCGCTCCGCTCCTCCAGTCGCTAATGCGTATGCCGTTTAGGATGTGCATTAGCGTAGTCCGGCGCGAGGCATCGGAGAGCGGAGCTCCCGTGCTGTCCGCCCAGAACCAGGCCAGCGCCATCGTCTCGATCACGTCACCGACGCTCAGTCCCTTCTCCACCATTTGCACCAACCCCGGAAACGCTTCGTCTCCTAGCCGTGCGACGCGTCGCTGGACGCCTCTCGAGATCCCGACGGCCGGGATCAAGGCACGTTGCGCCTCTGGGGTGTCGAAATAGTAAATAGTGATCGCAAGATCCATGTAGTATTCCCCGAAGCTCTCACGTGCAACTCCGGGTGGAACCAAAACCCCATTATTCAGGAGGTCATTGTTGATACGCTCCAGTTCCGCAATCATCGCCGCACGGGTGTCGGCGGGCAACTCCGCCACGTCGATGGCGTTGAGGAACCCGACGACTTGCATCTTCTCTGGCAGCGTCCCTGTCCGAAGGCGATTTGTCCAGGCCACTATGGAGTCCTGCCGGAGGTTAGTGTCACCCGCCACGCCGGTCTCTCGTTCCACGGTTAAACCTTGGCTGGTGATCAGGAAGCGGGCGTTTCCTGCAATGAGTGCGGCTTCAAACGGTGTCAGGAAGCCTTGGTCTTTGGCTTCATCAGCGTATTGGGCGATTCTGTCCAGCGCCGTCCCATTAGAAACACTGCCCGGCAGAAGTCTGCGTGTCGCGTCACAAATTGTCTGTCTACCCGACTCCAGCTGACCTCGGCAGAAGACCTCAATCCACTCCTGAATTCGGGCATGCAGTCCAGTCGCCGTCAGGCCCTGGAGAGCGACCCTCAGCTGCTCGGTCTTATTGGCTACCAACGACCGGCGAACTGCATGAACGGTCGGGTCACCCAAAACGACCATCAGCGATGGCACCAACTCCGGCAACCCCGCCTCCGCCGCCAAGTACGCAAGGTCATTGGGATCGTGCTCGAACACTGCAGGCAACCGTCCGAGGAGATCTCTACGTTCCTGGACTGACAGCAGGCCAGCGAACTGACCGAGCATCAAGGCCCAGGTTTCAGCAACTGCTGCCCGCTTTCCGTCATCCGTCCACGCTTCGTCCAAATACTGAAGGCCCATCGCCCCCTGGGCAGCCACGAATTCCTGAAATATCGTTCCAAACTCAATGCCCAGTATCGACATCGCCCGAAGTGTCCGGACGTCGTTCAGCTCCAAGGCGGCACGAGCAAGTTCCGTCAGGTACTCACCGTACCCCTCTCCGGCAGTAAGAGCATTGTCATCCGGCTGGTCTACCTCGGTGTCAAAAAGAGCGATCACCTCATCTGCATAGTCAGGCGGCCGGTCGAGATCAGAAAGCTGCCGAAGATGACCGACTGCGAAGCTCCTAATTCGCCAATCGGGCGAATCGAGCAAGGTCAGAAGTGAATCAGGTGTTTGTGCAACAGACGGCCCAACCCAAGCCAACGCCGTGGTGCACGTGACCAGGACAATCGCTGGTGCAAACCTCACTCCTCACCTCCCTTTACAGGCGACTTCGACGTGCAGATTTATACTACTTCTTGCCCGATGTTCGTATTCAAATTCCAATAATTCGGCCAGCCGCCGCGACTCCAGTCCTTCGGAGAGGGAAGGACTTCAGCTCGGCCTCGTTCGTTAACCAAGCATTGGCACACGGTGCCAACATAAACAACTGCCAACCTTGGCGCTCTTTGAGATCACATCTGGATCGTCCGGCACGCAGGACCACCCGTGGAGCCCGGCCAGCAGGTCGCCAGTATCTGCACCAAAACCTGCGGGAACCGATACCTACGGCCGAAGGCTGGCTATCAATCATGATGCGCGCCGATGGCCGGAGGTGACGGGCCGATTCGTTGATTCGTCCACCCGTCGCACGCTGTGCCTTCGCATCCAACGTATCGTGAGCCTTGCTTCACGGATCGACCCCTGCATGGTGCCGTTCCCGTCCGAATCCGCGTCTGTGTGATATCTTTAGAACTCCACTAACCCACGCACCCCTCTCGGTTTCACGGATAAGCTCATGACCAGCATCCACTTGCGACACCCGGCCCTCGCCGCTGTACTCGCCACGGCGCTCACCCTCGCAGCCGCCCCGACCTTCGCCCAGGAGTACAGGGCCGGCCGCTTCGACAGTGGCAAGATGTGGACGTTCGAGTACGCTCCTACGGACTACTTCACCGAGACGTACGGATTCGATGCCAACGAGGCCTGGTTCCAACAGGCGCGGATGGCGGCCGTCCGCATCCCGGGATGCTCGGCGTCATTCGTGTCCCCCAATGGACTGCTGGCCACCAACCATCACTGCGTGCGGAGCCGGGTGTCTCAGGTGAGTGGGCCGGGTGAGGGGTTGCTGGACAACGGGTTCTACGCCTCGTCCCAGGACGAGGAGCGCCCGATCCCAGGCTACTACGTGGACCAGCTCATTGCCCTCGAGGACGTCACCGATGAGGTGTACGGTGCCATGGAGGGAGCTGCGTCTGCCGCCGAGCGCGACGCTGCACGGCGGGGGGTCTTCCAACGAATCCGGGCCAGACTCGGCCAACGCCACGCGTCGGCCGGCCAAAACATCCGGGTGCAGATGATCGCCCTCTATAATGGAGGGCGGTACTCGGCCTACGTCTTCCGCCGCTTCACGGATGTCCGTCTCGTCTTCGCCGTGGAGCTGGAGATGGGGTTCTTCGGCGGCGACCCCGACAACTTCACCTACCCCCGCTACGCGCTCGACTTTGCATTCCTCCGGGTTTACGAGGACGGCGAGCCCTACCAAACGGACCACTACTTCGAGTGGGGCGTGGACGGCGTCGAGACCGGCGACGTGGTGTTCGTCATCGGCAACCCGGGTCCCACGACCCGCCTCACCACCATGGCACAACTCGAGTATCTCCGGGACGTCCAGGTGCCGGCGCAACGGGCGTGGCTCGCCAGCCGACACGGTGCGCTGGGTGCGTTCCGGGAGGCACATCCCGAATTGGTCGAACAGCTGAATATCCGCAACCGCATGTTCTCGTTGTCCAACTCGTTGAAGGCCGGCAACGGTCGGTTCGAAGCGCTGTATACAGAAGAGGTCATGGCGAAGCGTCACGACGCAGAACAGAATCTCCGACGCGCCATCGCGGAACGACCGGAGTTGAGCGCCGAGTACGGGGATCTGTTCGAAAAAATGGCGGTCGTGCAGGGGCACAAAGGTGAGCTCGGTGACGCCTACTCTGCATTCTATCGTCTGGCCGATCGCACGAACGGATCGCGCCTGTTGGCGCGCATGATCCAGGCGTTCCAGTTTGCGCAGGCGCGGGCCGGAGGCGCCCCACAGGATACGCTGGACCGGATGCGGGGGTCGCTGTTGTCCATCGAGGACCATCCGGAAAGCCTAGAGCGGTCTTTCCTCACAGCGCGCCTCGCCGACTTCCAGCGATACCTCGGTCCGGACCACCCGGTCACCCGCGCCGCTCTCGTCGACGGCAGTCCCGAAGCGTCGGCGGCAGCCCTGTTGGCACACTCGGCGCTGGCCACCGCGGAGCAAACGCGACGGCAAATGGATGCAGGCGAGCCTGCCCCCGGCGATCCAGCCCTCCCGCTGACCGCCGTGCTGATCCCGGCCCTCGTCGAGTTTCAGAGCGCCTACGCTCCGCTCCAAGCGGGGCAGCGGGAGCTGGCGAGCCAACTGGGCCGCGTGAAGTTCGACGTGTACGGGCAAGACCTTGCTCCCGATGCCACGTCGTCGCCACGCATCACCGACGGCGTCGTCTCCGGGTTCGACTACAACGGAACCATCGCTCCACCGTACACCACGTTCTACGGCGTCTACGACCGGCACTACGCCAACCCCGGCAACGTGGAGTGGGCGCTTCCGGAGCGGTGGCACACACCTCCGGTGGGGCTCGATCTCTCGACGCCACTCAACTTCGTGTCCACAGCGGACACGTACGGCGGCAACTCCGGCTCGCCGGCAGTCACCAAGGAGCTGGCGCTGGTGGGACTCAACTTCGACCGCAACGTGCAGGGTCTCTCCCGGGATTACATCTACCTCCCGGACCGGGGCCGCAACATCATGGTGGATGCCCGGGCGGTGCACGCCGCTCTCGATCACGCTTATGACGCGGATCGGATCGTCCAGGAGCTGTTGACGGGCCGGCTGTTTGGGACTGAGGCGGAGGCGGATCGCGTAGGGCGGTAAGCCAGCGGCGAGCGAGCGCGATAATTCCGAAGCATGTCTGACGGGCTGGGCGCCCCCCCCGGGGGGTCGTCCAGCCCTTTTCTGATGCCCCCAAGATGTCGGGTGAAACATTTCGGCCCCACGGGCGTATATTACACCATCTGATATATCAGATGGCGAATAATCCACCGGTCGAGCGAATCATGGGAAAAGCCCCCGAGCAACGGACACCTCTCTCTCCCTCGGCCTTTCACATTCTCCTGGCCCTCGCCGAGGGGCCCCTCCACGGCTACGCCCTCATGCAGCAGGTGGCGGACGCCGGGGTCAAAGTGGGACCGGGCACCATCTACGGCGCCCTCCATCGCATGCAGGAGGCGGGGTGGGTGAAGCCCGCCGGGGCCGAAAAGGCCCGGGGACCTTCGGGGCAGCGTCAGCGTTATGAGCTCACGCCTTCCGGCCGCAGCGTGCTGCAGACCGAAGCCAGGCGAGTCGTCCACACCGCCGATCTGGTCCGGGCGCACGCCGTGTTGGGCGATGAGGCCTGAGTACCCCTCGGTCTTCGCGCAGCGCACCTACCGCCGGCTGCTGCGTTTGTATCCCCGCTGGTTCCAAGACTTGTACGCCCGGCAAATGCTGAATGATTTCGTCGAGCTGTTTCGCACGTCGGCCGCCTCACGATCGCTGGGCGCGCGGCTCAAGTGTTGGGGCATCGTGCTCCGCGATCTCCTCATTTCGGTGCCCCGGGAGCGATTCGCCTCCCGACCGAACCCTCCCCACTCACCACCATCTCGCAGGTCGCGAGGGAATCACATGGCGTCGATGTTCCAGGACTTCCGATATGCAGTGCGGATGCTGAGACAGCATCCCGGCTTCAGCTTCATGGTGGTCGTCACGTTGGCGCTCGGGATCGGCGCCAATATCACCATGTTCAGCGTGATCGACGGCGTGCTGTTTTCGTCGCTGCCGTACGACGACCCCGGTCGCCTCGTGACGGTGTGGAACCGTCACGCTGCCACCGGGTCCGACCGGGTTCAAATCTCCGGCCTCGATTTCCGCGACTACCGCGAGCGCGCCACGAACTTCGAGGACTTTGCCGCAATACACAACTCGATCAATCAGGCCCTCACCGACGACGGTCCCGCCGAGCAAATCGTGCTGGGGATGGTGTCCTCCAACTTCTTTCAATTCCTCGGGCGGGAGCCCATGCTCGGCCGGCAATTCACGCCGGAAGACGAGGTCCTCATCACGGGCGGAAGCCCTGGACCGGCCGTCATCAGCCACGGGCTGTGGTCCCGCCGGTACGGAGCCGATCCGGGAGTCCTCGGCAAAAACATTTACATCGGTGGCGTGCCGATGCAGGTCATCGGCGTCATGCCCGCCGACTTCGAGCTGGTGATGCCCGAGGAGGAGGGTGGTGTGGCCTCGAGTGTGGTCGCGTCGGAGCCCGTGGACATCTGGCGCTTCCTGCCGGATCGGGCGTTCAACGGCAGCCGCTCACTCGCCATGTTTCGCGTCCTCGGGCGCATGCAACCCGGGGTCACGTTCCAGCAGGCGCAGCAGGAGATGGACGTGGTGGCTCGACAGCTGCGAACCGAGCACCGTATCCACGACGACCGCGGCATGCAGATCGATCTCATCCCCATGCATGCCGACGTCGTGAAGAACGCGAAACCCGTCGTGCTGGCACTGTTCGGAGCGGTGAGCTTCGTATTGCTCATCGCATGCGCCAACGTCGCAAACCTGATCCTTGCACGCGGTGCGCACCGCCAGCGGGAGTTCGTGGTCCGAGCCGTCCTGGGCGCGGACCGGAGTCGGCTGGTGCGGCAGTTGCTCACCGAGACCGCGGTCCTCGCCGTCGTGGGAACGGCGCTGGGATTGGTGCTGGCGACGGTGGGCATCGACGTAATTGTGGCGCTCGCCCCGTCCAACGTGCCCATGACCGGGCAGATCGGTATCAGCGGCAGCGTGATCCTCTTCGCCGTCGGTATCACGGCCGTCGCAATTGTGCTCTTCGGCCTGATTCCCGCCGCGCGAGTGTCGCAGCCCAACTTCCGCGCGCAGCTGAACGATGGCAGGGCGCTGGGAGCGAGCGGCAAGCTTCAGCGGCTGCGGAGCGTGATCGTGGTCGCCGAGATCGCCGTATCGCTGGTGCTCCTGGTCGGTGGCGGCCTCATGATCCGAAGCTTCCGGCAGCTCCAGGGCGCACAGCTCGGTTTCGAGCCCACCGCCGCCCTCACTCTCAGGGTCGCGCTGCCCCACGGTCCATACGACGACGAGACGTTACGGTCGAGCTACTGGAACGCCCTCCGCCGGGAGGCCGCCCAGTTGCCGAACGTCGCCGCGGCGGGCCTCGTGTGGCCGCTTCCCTTCGGCGGGAACGGTCCCGAGACAGCATACTCGGCCGTCGGTGGGAGCCTGGCCAATCAGGGGCAGCATGTGACGACCGTAACGAGGGCCACGCCCGGATTCTTCGAGGCGATGGACGCGCGGCTTCTGGAGGGACGCACCTTCACCGAGGCCGACATCGCCCGGGACGCCGAGATCGTGATTGTCGACGACATCGTCGCGGAACGGCTCTTCCCCGGGGAACGCGCGGTGGGACGGACGCTCTGGCTGGAAAGCGGCGACGAACAGACGCCTCTGGAAATCGTCGGCGTCGTGGAGCACATCCGGCACCAAAGCATCATCGGACCGGAGCGCGAAACGATCTTCCGACCGACGGCCGGAGGGCTGTGGATGGCGCTGGTGGTCCGCGCCGGCCAGGATCCGTACGGCTTGCTTTCCGAATTGCGACAGATCGGCGCCTCCCTCGATCCGGAAATTCCCCTGTTCAACATTCGAACGTTCGACGAGTACCTGGGCTACCATATTGCCCCCACTCGGTTCACCATGACCCTCGCCAGCGTGTTTGCGTTCGTGGCGCTCGTTCTCGCGGCGGTGGGGCTCTACGGCGTGATCTCCTACTCCGTGGCACAGCGGGCATCGGAAATCGGCGTGCGCATGGCCCTTGGGGCCCACGACGCGAACATCCTCCGACTCGTCCTCGGCAACAGCGTGGCGATGGTGGCGGGCGGGATCAGTCTAGGGCTCGTAACGTCGCTGGCACTCACCAGAACGATCCAGAGCCTGCTCTACGGGGTGACGCCTACGGATCCATTGACGTTCTTCGGCGTGTCGCTGTTGCTGTCAGGCGTGGCGCTGCTCGCCAGCTACGTGCCGGCGCGGCGCGCGGCGCGGGTGGATCCCATGACGGTGTTGAGGAGAGAATAGCGCCGCTTGCCGTTCCCTGAAGTGGCACCAGGCGGTATTGTATAGTCTTCCAAAGCAGCGGATTGCCCCGCACCAAAACAGCCACTTTCGTTCGACATCCACGTCACGAGGCGTACCGGGACGCCGCAGTGAGGGGGAACTTCCTATGTCCTGTGGTACGCCGTACAAGGGATTCCGGGGACTCGTGAGAGCCAAACTCGGGCGCTGCACACGCTGCATGAGGCTCGCGTTGACGGGCGTGGTGCTCGCCTGGCTGGTCTTCTTCGCACTCCCCCGGATCTGGACATCCTCCACGGCCAGTCTGGTCGTTCTGGTGATTGCTGGAGCGCTTTCGGCGCTGTGGCTGCTCCATCTCCTACGATTCATCCAGCTGGCGGTGCACCGTGCCCACGTCCTCGGGCTCCGGAGCCCGCCCGGGACGGCCCGCCCCAATCCACTCGTGACAATCCTGGTGGCACTGTGGACCGGCGTTCTCAGCTCGATCCCCAGACTGGCGTTTGCACCGCTGGCCGCCGGAATGCCTCCGTGCAACTGCTACTTCCACGACGATTGCGGTTTCCTACGGTGGTGCAACTACAACGATCCATGCTACTGGGTGAAAAAGGGAGAGACTCCTTGTCCCTCCCGAGAGGAGCCGGGCGGTTGTGACGGTACCTGCCAGTGGTTTGGACACATCATGGCCGACGCCGACGCACAGGAGGTTGCCCGCACCGTGGATCTCTACTTCTCGGCGTTCCATCACGCAGCCACCCAACTCGATGGACCGGGCAGGCCGGGCGCGCCTGATGAGCAGCTGCTGCGGGACGCGCGGAGCACTAGTTTACCGCCGGGTTGGCACGATGAGTTGCAGTCGTTCGTGTTCGCGGCGTTGGACCTCGTACTGGGGCGGGATTTCGAGCTGGGAGAGTGGGGCTGGTGCAGCGGGCGTTTCCGCTACAAGAACGCCTTTCTGGCCCACATACCGGACAGTCAGGGGATGCCTGCCCTGATCGATGCCACACGAAACGGTTTCACCAACGCAATTCTCCACAACTCGATCGACGAGATCGAACCGCCGATCAAGGAATTTTGGGCCAGCTTCCCCTCATACACCCCGGCGCATGGCGGCCGCTGCTATCCGCACGGGCACGATATCTACGACACTGCAATCGAGTGCCAGATTGCCAACCTGCGTGCCATGCTCGCTGCGATGCTGTTGACCGGAGCGGATACTGGTACCTGAACGAACGCGCGGACCGTGGACACCGTCCACGGTCCGCGCCACACCAGATGTTCAGCCGGAGCACTCGCCAACCCGTTTACTCCGCCCGCAACGCCTCCAACGGGTCGGTCCGTGCCGCGCGCCGCGCGGGGAGATACGTCGCCAATAGCGCCACGCCACCGAGCAGTACGGTGACTTGCACAAACGTGGCGGGATCCGTTGGACTCACACCAAACAGCTGGCTCTGCATGAAGCGAGTGAGCCCCACCGCCGCCGCAATCCCAATCGCGCCCCCGACCGCCGTAAGCAGCGCCCCGCGCCGTACCACCAGGCGGACGACGTCGATAGACCGGGCGCCCAACGCCATCCGGATTCCGATCTCGTTGGTTCGCTGCGTCACCAGGTACGAGATGACGCCGTAGATTCCCACCGCCGCCAACGACAACGCCACCATGGCAAACGCCGATACCATCCGCATCTGGAACCGCTGCCGGGACAGACTCGAGATAATCACATCCTCCACGGTCGTCAAACCGTTCACGCCGATGTTCTCGTCCACGACCCGAATTGCGCGGCGCACGGCATCCATCGTCCCGGCATCCACCACCGTGGCCCGTGCGAGAAGGCTGGCCCTGCGCCACGGATGACGTCCCTGGGGTACGTACACCATCATGAACTCGGCCCGCTCGGATACGTTCCACTGGGTGTTGCCGACGACGCCTACCACTTCACCCGCCATCGGTTCGTTGAGGTCCGCAGCATCCGGGTTTTGCTTGTACACGGTGATGGGTTGTCCGACGGGGTCCTCGTCGGGCCACATCGCATCAGCCAAACGCTGGTTCACGACAAACGCCGTGGCGTTGGGTGCCATGTCCCCGTCTACGAATTCCCGCCCCCTGAGGATCGGGATCCCGGCCACCGTGAAGTAACCCGCGGACGCCGGCCGGAACACGACGCGCACCTCCTGCTCGAACACACGACCGGGTAGGGTGAGAGGAGTCAACACGTGGCCGCCCACCAGCGGTAGGTGGGACACGATCGACGCCGACTCGACTCCAGGAACCGCGGCCACCGCTTCCTGCAATCGCTCGTACAGGCCGGCTCGTCGCTCCTCGTCGGCGTAGATATCCGGTAGTGGCTCCAAGTTCAGCGTCAACAGCCGCTCCATGTTGAATCCCGGGTCGCTGGTGCGCAGTTGCCTCAGCGTCTCGATCAAGAGGCCGGCGCCCACCAAGAGCACCAGCGCGAGGGCCATTTGGGCGACGATGAATGCCGAGCGCGCTCGCTCGCGGCGCTGACCGAGGGATCCGATCCCGGCGCTGCGAAGGACCTGGCCGACGTCGGACTTCGAGCCACGGAACGCCGGCGCGAGTCCGAAGAGGAAGGTGGACACTCCCATGACGCCGATGGTGAACCCGAGGACGCGGAGGTCCATCCCGATCTCCGCGGCCCGGGGCAAGTTGCCCGGCGCGTGGCTTACGAAGTAGTCGATGCCGACGGCGGCCAATAGCAAACCTAAGATCGTTCCCACGCACGCCACAACGAAGCTCTCCGACAACAACTGCCGCACGAGCCGTCCACCGCTGGCGCCCAGCGCTTCCCGAACCGCCAGCTCACGGCCTCGCGCCGTGATGCGGGCCATGGAGAGATTCGCCACGTTGGCACACGCGATCAACAGGACCATTCCCACCGCCACCATGAGTGTAACCAGCGCCGGTTGCACGTCTCCCAGAAGCCAGCGCCGCAGCGAGATGGTGTTGATCCCCCAGTCGCGGTTAGTCGCGGGATAGGCAGTGGCGAGCTGTTCGGTGATTCCGGCGAGCTGTGCACGGGCCCGATCCTCGGTGACCCCCGGCTTCATCCGACCGATGACCCGGTTGTCGACGCGATAGTCCCGCATCACCATGGCCTGATCGCCTGCGGCGTGTTGCGCGAGGGGCATCCATCCGTCTGCCCACCGGGTGAGGAACCCAAAGCTGCTGTCCATCACGCCCACCACCGTGTACGCACCGTCGGCAAACGTCAGCGTCTGGTTGACGACGTTTGGATCACCGCCTAGCTCCTGCTGCCAATACCCATGCGCCAGAACGACTATCGGCTCGCCGGCGGCGTGGTGCTCCTCGGGCAGTAAACTGCGACCCAAGGCGACGCGGCCTCGCATGGTGTCGAAGAAGTCCTCGCTGACCAGGGCGGCGAGCAGCAGATCGGAACCGTCCGTGCCCCTCGGGCTGAATGACTTGGCGCGGGCGAAGGCCATGCCTTCGAAGAGGTCGGCTTGGTCCCGCCAATCCTGAAAGTCGAGGTATGAGGGCGGCGTGATGATGCCCCCTTCGGGTTGCGCCGAAGACCACAGCGTCACCAAGCGATCCGACTCCTCGTACCCTAGCGGCCGGAGCAGCACGCCGTTGACGATGGTGAAGATGGCGGTGTTACCCCCAATGCCCAGTGCCAGGGTGAGCACGGTGACGATCGTGTACCCTGGCGTCTTGACCAGAATGCGCACGGCGTACCGAAGATCCTGCCCGAGCGAGCCAACCCGTCGAGGGCGCTCGGGTCGCTTGCCGCCAATCGCACGGCGGGACGAACGGACCCGATGGCGCAGGCCCGTCAGTAACACATTGAGCCCTTCGCGGGCGAGGAACAGCACCCCCACGAGGCGGCCGCGCTGCTGTGCATCGTGCCACCGTTCGACGAACGTCTGGTACATCCCCGCCTTGAAATGATGGCCGAACTCATCCGGATACACGCGCAGCAAACGCTTGTACAAGTCCGTGGTATTCACGATTGCTCTCCCATCAAGCGCTTGCTCCGCACGGCGCTCACCAGCTCGTCCAAGCGACCCGCCTCCAGCGCCAGCACGCGCCGCCCCAAGCGTGTGAGTCGAAGATACTGGCGTCGTGCATCGCCCCGCTCTGTGGGACGGGTCTCCTCTAGCAACCCATCCTCCACCAGGCGTTTCAACGCCTGGTACAGGCTTCCCGTGGCGGGATTGAGCCGGCCCCGGGAGCGCTCCTCCACACTCTTCCCGATAGCGTAGCCATGGGCCGGGCCGTCGCCAAGGGCCAGCAGGACGTGAAACGACAGATTGGTCAGCGGAAGAAAGGTCTCGGGATCGACGCGCGGTGTGGGCATAGTCTCATCCTGTTACAACTATAGTGGTTATCACTTGAGTGGTACCCATAATATAGGCCGGAGGTTCCCCGGCGGGGAGGGATCTGGTGAGGTAGGGGAGGGATCTGGTGAGCTATTGGAATGGAGATCGGCGCGGGCCGCTAGCGAGCCGGCGCCTCTAGAGGCTCACTCCGAACGCAACGTCTCCATCGGATCCACCCGCGCGGCCCGCCTCGCCGGCAAGAAACCGGCAACCGCCGCAACCCCACCCAAGAGCACGCAGGCTATCACGAACGTGAGCGGATCGGTGGACTCGACGCCGAACAACACCGAATTGATGATCCGGTTCAAGGCCAACGCCGCGATGAGACCGATGCCGATGCCCACCACGGCCAGCCGCATCGTCTGATTGAGCACCATGCTTCCCACCTGTCCGGCCTTGGCCCCCAACGCCAACCGGATGCCAATCTCCGAGGCGCGTTGTGTCACGCTGTACGACACCACGCCGTAGATGCCGACGGCTCCCAGCACCAAGGCCATCGCGGCGGCCAAGGCGAGCAACGACATTGTGAACACGGTGCGTGCCATGTCATCGGTCACAATGCGCTCCATGGGCACCACCTCGGCGATGGGCACGTCGGGGTCGAGGGCCCACACCTCGCGTTGCACGGCGGACAGGACCGTCGACAATGGAGCGTCGGAGTGAATGACCACCGCTATGGAGGTTGGGCGAGCGTCGGCGTACGGGAAGTAAACCGTCGGTTTGGGTGCTTGCTGGATACCCTCGGTACGGACGTCATCGATCACACCAACCACCGGGTGCCACGGGAAGCGAGTGAACAGGGGCCGGATCCGCTTGCCGATGGCGCTCTCTCCAGGCCAATACTCTTCCGCCAGCGCCCGCGTGACGATCGCTCCGGGAGTGGTAGCGTCGAGGTCGGCTCGCTCCATGTAGCGCCCTTCGAGGAGCCGCATGCCCATGGTCTCGAAGTATCCCGGGCCGGCGAATTTTTGATCGACGATCTGCGTGGTCTCACCGCCGTCCGGCAGATCGGCGACGCCTGTGCCGTTGTCGTACGCGCGATCCGCGATTTCCAGCTGCAACGTCATCCCAACAGAGGAAACGAACGGCAGCGCTTCCAGCCGCTCATGCGCGCTCCGGAAGAAGCGCTGCACCGCCGCATTGTCCTCGTACTTGGCAGGAACGACCGACAGCCGCGCCGTGACAACGCTCTGAGGTTCAAACCCCAGCTCGACACCCTGCAGCGCCAGGAAGGTTCGCAACAGCAGGCCCGACGCCGCCAGCAGCACCAGCGCAATTCCTATTTGCGACACGACGAGACCAGAGCGAATCCGCTGGCGTTGTTTGCCCGACGTGGTGGTACGCATACCCTCCTTGAGATGCTCGGTCAGATCATGATCGCCGCGATGCAGCAGCGGCACCGTGCCGAAGAACAGGGCGGCCACCCCGGTGAAGATTCCCGCCACACCGATTGCCCGAAGATCAATTCCGAGTTCGTGAATCCGGGGCAGGCCTTCGGGCGCCATGGCCACCAGGGTGCTGACGCCGAGGTAGGCCATGCCCACGCCCAGAACACCACCCACTGCGGCGAGGACGGCGCTTTCCGTCATGTAATGCCGAAGCAGATCCATCCGATCCGCGCCCAATGCCGTCCGTAGCGCGACCTCACGTCTGCGTCCCTCGGCCCGAACCAAGAAGAGGTTGGCGACATTGGCGCACGCCATGAGCAACACGAGACCAACCGTCCCTAGCACGATCCACAATGCGCGACTCGCGTTTTGGACGGTGTCGTCCAGCATGGTGCGTACCGCCACGTCGAATCCGCTCTCCTCGAAGAAGCGGGTGGAGTACGCCGTCGGAAGGTCTTCCGGAAACCGCGCCACGAGACTCCGCACCTCGCTGACCGCATCTTCGGCTGTTCCCCCCTCCCGAAGGCGCCCTACTGCGCTGTAGTAGTGGGCGTTGACCGCCCGAGCGCCGGGATCCAGCTGCAGCGGGACCCAAAGCGCCGTGCTCTGGCGCGGGAAGTGGAACCCCGGCGGCATCACTCCGATGACTTCTTCCGCCTGTCCGTTGATCAGGATCGTACGGCCGATGATGGATTCGTCACCACCGAACCGCCGCATCCAGAGATCGTGGGACAGGAGCACGACGGGTTGTGCGCCCGGTACGCCATCCACTTGCGTGATGCCCCGACCCAAGACCGGTGCCACCTGCAACGTGGACAACACGCTCGCCGTTATGGCGCCGGCGCCAACACGTTCCGCCTGATCTCCTCCGGTCAACACCACCGACGGCGATGTATACGCGCCAAGGTCGCTCAGCAGTTGGCTGTTCTGCTTGATGTAGAAGTACCCCGCCTGGGACAACCCCCACTCGCCGGACCCATAACCGGGGACCGGATGGGCCACCATGACGAGGTTCTCCGATTCGGGGTACGGCAGCGGCCGCAGGAGCACCCGGTCCACCACGCTGAACACCGCGGTGTTGGCGCCGACCCCTAAGGCCAGAGTGACTGCAGCCGTTATGGTGAAAGCCGGATTC
>JBDHAF010000077.1:0-23765 GCA_039588255.1 Gemmatimonadota bacterium
TGAATCAACGGGACAACGAACTTGCCACCACCGTGCAAGCAGCTCGCCGCCTTGTTCGTACCGACTTTACCGTATATGACGAGGATCTTGTTGCTCGGACACCGCTTGTACTGCTTCACCACGAACATCATGAAGAACATGAAAAGCAGCAGGACCGATCCTCCAAGTCCTACCCACATCATCGGGAAGGTTTCCACAACGCCTCCTTGCAGGAACATCATCAGAGGATTGCTAAGCATAATCTTTACGCTCTCTCGACAGTCACAGAGTTGTCGTCGTTTATATTCACGACCCGCACGCGCTCCCGGGAGGGCAACGCCTCCCCGTCCGATATGGCCCTGTAAAAGCGCTCGCGCTCATCGATCACCAGGCGAACCATGCCCCGGCCCTGGCCTTGGGCCGGGATGGACGTGTATACCATGCCGTCCTGATCGAGGGCCTGGTGAATGGAGATGTTTCCGCTACTCTGAAGCCGGTATACGAGTTGCAGCATCTTCCCCAAGAGCCACACCATCCCCACTCCGGCCGCGACGCCAAACGCCGCGCTCATCGTCAACGACCATCCCGCGCCCCGCAAGGCGCCGAGGCCGCCCCACCCGAACCCCATCAGAAAGGCGGCGATACCCTGGATTGACAGCAGCTTGAACGCTTCTGACGAGTCCGCGCCGTCGGCATCCACATCCGCATCGAGGTCCACGTCCACGTCCACATCGAAGTCTACGTCCACGTCGGCATCCAACCCCGTATCCGCACCGCCGACGAACATCAACCCCAGCCGGAGTGTGAAGAAGAACGTTCCGATGATGGCCGGAACGGTGAACCAGGCTGCAAAGGAACCAAAGAACAGGTCGCTCATGTTAGGCCTCGCCGAATGAGCTTGCTACGTGAAGATACACATGGGGACCGGCTTTATTCGGTTTCTAAAGAAACGGCAAAGTCCCGAGTGGCGGAAGGAGGGGTCGCGCGACCGGCAGACTCTCGACGCTGAGAGGCATCGAAAAGGTCATGAGCGGCGTAACGCAGCGAAAAGTTACTTCTCGTTGCTCGCCAGGCGAAGCGCGCCGACGCCAACGGCTAAGTTGGGCAACAACACCAACCCATAGAGCTGACCGTTCACCTGGTCGAGCCGCGGCAACACCTGCGCAACAAAGCCCAAGGCCGACAACCCGATCACGGCCACCGCCAGGAATGCGGCTGGCTTCCGGCTCCAACGGGATCCCGCCACCAGGAACGGCAGGGTAACGGCGAGGCCAAGGGAAAGCGGGTTGAACAGGAACAAATTCTCGTTCCAGTATGCCGACGCGTGGTCGGTGAACGTGACCATTCCGAACAGAACCGTCCCCAACACGCCGATCACCAACGTCCACAGCGTCGCCAGGGAACCGAACCCAACTCGCGACCGTGCAGGACCGATGGCCGGCCCCACAAGCCAGAGCAGAGCACCCGCCAGCAGGATGCCCAACGCCAGGTACGCCGGCAGCCACGAGGGAGGCTCCTCGCTGGAGGGCCGGGCCGTGCTCTCGAAGAGCGTGCTTTCCGACAACACCAAAGGCTGCGGGGATCCGTCGGGTCCCGGAACCGTGACGTCACGAAGCCAGTCCCGGAGACTCATGGGCAGAAACATCTCGTCCCATGCGCTAATCGGCCGGTCCACCATGGGCCCTAGCGCAATCATCAGTCCGGTGTAGTACAGCGGGTTGTTCGTGGTGAGGCGCTGGGTGTGGAACCGGAACGTCGCGGTAATCGGTTGCTCCCCTGTGCGTCGCTGGATCGGTCCGCCCAGCGCACTGTCCAACACATCCCGAATTCGGGTGGAGCAGTTGTCGTAGTAGTAGTCGTAGCGGTAATCCCGATTCTCGGGCAGGTCGTTCCACAGCAGAAAATCCCGCAGCTCGATGCGCTGGGTCGGTGTGAGATTGAGCTCTTGGACCCAGATACTACGGTTGATCGACCGGTAGAATCGGAACGCGAACTCCGGATTGCCACTCGCCAGCTTATAGAGCATCCGCCCCTGGATGAACCGAAGGACGAAATTCTCCGCATTGAAGTCGTAGGTGCCGTAGTTGTAAAGGAGATCAATACTCCGTTCGGGATCCTGGACCCAGATCGCGTTGTGTCCGAACCGGTCGGCTGTAGGAGTCTGCGCCACCAGCGCGGTCGGTGCGGCGCACAACAGGGCGGCCCCGAGGGCCGAAGGAAGTATTCGCATGGTCGTAGAATATAGTCCGTTCTGTCACCAGGGTTCCTTGCCCACCCCTCGTGTGTCTACTTTCCTCACTCCCGTCCCGTGAAACCGTTGGAGATGCAGCCCGTGACCGATCCCATCCCTCCCGAAGTGAATCCCGCCTACGCGTTCCTCGCCGAACAGATCGGCCTCCTCGGATCGCGTGATCCCCTGGACGTGCTCACGGAGACCGAGGGCAGACTCCGGGACGTAACAGCCAACCACTCGGCCGAGACGTTGCGGCACCGACGGACCGAGGGAAAATGGACGCCGCTGGAGATCCTCGCCCACATGGCGGACATGGAGTGGATCTTCGGATTTCGCGCCAGGACCATCCTGTGCGACGCTCAGCCGAGATTGCCGGAAATCGACCAGGACGCATGGATCCAGCGGCAGCGCCCCAACAACCTGGACCCCGACAGCGTCGTCGAGTCATTCCGCGCACTTCGCGGCGTAAATCTGGAGATGTGGCGGCGAACCACAACGGAAGATCGCCAGCGGACGGGTGAACATGTGGGCGCAGGAATCACGATTTCACTAGGGACGCTGCTGCTCGTGCAGGCGGGGCACGACCTGAGACACCTGCTGCAACTGCAAGACGCGCTAGCGTAAGCTGTCTCGCAACAAAGAAGGCCAGCTCATTGAGAGCCGGCCCTCGATATGTCTGCCAAGACCCTTGGCCTAACGGCCGCGATACTTCTCGTACAGCGAGAGGTGCTTGTTGTCGAGGCTGATCAGCTCACCATTGATGAACACGTGGCGTATTGCCGTATCGATCTTCAGCGGATCGCCGGTGGTGACGATGAGATTGGCGATCTTGCCGTTCTCGATGGTCCCTAGCTGGTCGTCCATGCCAAACATCTCCGCAGCGTTGATCGTCACGGCTCGGATGGCGGCTTCCCAGGGCAGGCCGTACGGTACCGCATGGCCCGCCTCGAACGGCAGCGTGCGCGAGTTGGAGGCGTTGAACGTGGCGAACGCAATCTTCACACCGGCCTGGTGTAGCTGGCCTGGTGCGGCGTAGGCCTGGTCGTATCCTCCGTCTTCGGTACTGGGCATCGCCTGCGTAGCCCCGAGAATCACCGGGATGTTCTCCTCCGCCAGGCGCTCGGCGACTTTCCAGCCGTCGCGGGCACCGGCAATGATGATGCGAACTTCGTTACGCTGGGCGAAGTCGATGGCGTCATTGATCTGCCGGTCCGTGTTGGCGTTGATCAGGAACGGCAGCTCGCCACCTACGACCCTGGCAAGCGCTTCGAGCTTCAGATCCCGGGTCACCGCGGAACCGCTCTCGGTGGCCCGCACGTAGTGGCGCGCCGCCTCGAGCCAACTTTCGATCTCCCGCACCTGTTCGTGGTACTGCTCCTGCATCTCGCTGAACGGGCGACGGGCACCGCCGAATCGGCGGCCGCCCCCAAAACCCCGTCCGCCGCCTCCGAGGTTAGGCCAGTTCAGCACCATGTAGGCGGACGCCGCGACGAGCATTTCCTCGACGGTCCAACCGTCCAGGTTGATGAGCGAGCCTTGGCCGCCGATCCCACCACCTTGCCCGGTCGGCGCCGCGACCGCGTGTGTCACGCCGTTGGCACGGGTCACAGGAATGACCTCGCTTGCCGGGTGGACCGCCGTCAGCGCCAGCAGATGGGGGTTGAACTCTCCCAGTTCGCTCATGTCCGAGGTCACCGCAACTTGACCGATCTCGGTGAGTCCGAGCCTGGTGACGGCGTCGAACATACCGGGATAGACATGCAGGCCCTGCGCGTCCACCACGCGAGCGCCGCTGGGAATGGTAACGTTGGTTCCTACCGCGGTAATCCGTCCGTTCTGCATCACGACCGTCCCCGACTCGATCGGGTCTCCGGCCAACGTGTGCACCGTCGCTCCCCGGATGGCGATGCCGGGCGCGCCGGCCTGGGCCCACACGGGCGACGCGACAACGGTCCCCAGCAGGCCGAGACAGGTGAGTATGCGAGACAGTTTCATCGTACGCCCTCCTCATCGAGATCGGCATCCGTCGTCACTCGGTTGCGACCGCTGCGCCGCTCCTTGTCCATCAGCGCCTGCTTTTCCTCTTCGAGCGCCTGGCGACGGTCGATGTCGTGTTGACGGTCGAAATAGAGCAGGCCGTCGATGAACACCTGCTCCGGGACCGCATAGTTGCTGAGTGGATGGTCACTGAAGATCGCGATGTCGGCGTCCTTGCCGACTTCCAAGGACCCGACGCGATCGTCGATGCGGAGCTGTCGTGCAGGATTGATCGTGACCAGCTTCAGCGCCTCTTCCTCCGACAGGCCGCCCCACCGCACGGCCTTGGCGGCCTCCTGGTTGAGATGGCGGATCTCCTCGCCGCTGTCCGAGTTGATGGACACCACCACGCCCCGCTCCGTCATCAGGGCGGCGTTGTAGGGAATGGCCTCGTACGCCTCGACCTTGTAGGCCCACCAGTCCGAGAACGTGGAGGCTCCTGCACCGTGCTCGGCGATCTCGTCGGCCACCTTGTAGCCCTCGAGCACGTGTTGCAGGGTGGCGATCCGGAAGCCGAACTCCTCCGCCACTCGCAACAGCTGGAGGATCTCATCGCCCCGGTACGAGTGGGCGTGCACCAGCCGCTCGCCTTCGAGCACTTCGACGAGCGCTTCCAGCTTGAGGTCTCGGCGCGGGGGGATCGTGCTGGCGCTGCCGCTCCGCTCGTACTCCTGCCACTCGCGCCGATACTCCTGTGCGTCGAGGAGCGCCTGGCGGATTACGTCCATCACTCCCATGCGGGTGGACGGATACCGTGCGGGGTTCCGCTCCCGCTTGGTGTTCTCACCCAAGGCGAACTTGATCCCCGGCATGACATCCTCGAAGAGAATGCCGTCGGCGTCTGCGCCCCACCGCATCTTGATGATTGCGTTCTTCCCGCCGATGGGATTCGCGCTGCCGTGGAGGATGTTGGCGCTCGTCACACCGCCGGCCAGGGCGCGATAGATGCCTACCTGGTCGGTGTTGAGTACGTCCCTGATGCCCACCATCGACGAGACCGCCACGCTTCCCTCGTTGATGGCGTCAGCGGCGAGGTGGGAGTGGGCATCGATGATCCCCGGCATCACGAACTTCCCGGTGGCGTCGACCACATTGGCTCCCCGCGGCACCGAGATATTCAGTCCTACTTCTGCAATCTTCCCGTCGCGCATCAGCACCGAGCCGTTCTCGATGGTACCGTTGGTCACCGTCAGAACTGTCGCGTTCTGAATGACGGTGACCGGCGACGTATCGATCGGTCCCCGATCGTTGACCATGGGAACCGGTGACCCGTAGGGCACCTCCTCCTCCTCCTCCTCTCCACCACCACGTCCCTGCCCGCCGCCGCCCCGCCGCGCAACGGCGGAGGCGCTCGAGGCTTCCACCTCGAACTTCCGCCCGTCGACGAACACCATGCGCATCTCGGTGCCCGAATCGAACAGGTCTCCGCTCGCCACCACGACGTTGGCCATCTTACCGACCTCGAGACTTCCTAGCCGGTCGGCCACGCCAAAGATTTCCGCAGGGCCCATGGTTAACGCCCTCAGGGCACCCTCGGAGGAGAGACCCGCTTGAATCGCCCGGCGTGCGTTGGCGATGGCGGTGGCCGGATCCGACACGCCCCCGGAGTAGAACGCGAACCGCACGCCGGCATCTTCGAATACCCCCGGCGTGGTCGGGGCGCGATCGCGGAACCGCAAGATCCGGAGCGCTTCGTCGGCGTCGGGATCCGCGTTGCGGTCCCGCCGGGGCCAGTCGAGGCTCACGAGGACGGGAACACCGTGCTCCGCGAGGGCGTCCGCAACCTCGTAACCCTGGTGGCCGCCGTAGACAAGCGTGTTCACGCCGACTTCCTCGCCCGTGTTGATGGCCCGAAGGATCTCACGCGACCAGGTTCCGGGGAACATGACGTACTGGCGGGTCTGCAACGCATCCCGGAGCGGGTCGAGCGAGCGGTCGTAATCCGGCCGCTCCAATCCAGCGGGCGAGCGTTCGTAGATCGACCACGCCTGATCGTAGTGCGCCGCATCGAAGAAGATCTGCTTGATGTAGGCAAACGCCCCCATCAACGATCCCGGATATCCCCGGGACGCCCCCCCCGACGTGAGGTTCACCCGCATCGCCACCGGAGTCTTCACCACCATGTCGCTGGCGCGATCGCCCGCCGTGGCGACCAACGCCGCCTGGCCCGGGAAGAACCCCCGTTCCGGCGTGACGGCCATCGTCGTGAAGCCGCCGTTGCGCCACGTTTCGATCCCGTCCGCAGACGTGTCGAGCTCGTCCGCGGCGTTCACCCACGGCGTCGTGGCGGGCCGGTCCTCGGGTCCCCAGGAGTAGGGGGGTTGGGGCCCGGCCTGCTCCTGGCCGCCCGGTCCGCCGCCGCCGAACTGGGGAGCGGCCGTCGAGGCACGGAGCGACGCCGGCAGGCCGACGGTGGACATGGCGTCGATGAGTCCCGGATACACCGTGAGGCCGGATCCGTCGATGACCCACGCCTCCGCTGGAACGGTCACGTTCCTCCCCACGGCAGTGATGAGACCGTTCTCCATCACGATCGTCCCACCTGTAATCGTCTCCCCGGTGCCGGTGACGATGCGCGCGTTGCGGATCGCAAAGTGGGGTGGAGGAGTCGGCGCCTGGGCGACCACCAGTGTCGGCGTCGCCAACGCGGCCAGCAGGCCGAGATATGCGACGCTATGGTGCAGCCAAGCTCGAGACGACGGACTCGCACAGACATGCTGCATGGCAAGTTCCTCCGAAAAGTGTCGGGTCATCGTTGATCCCACGCGGACAGCAAGAATAGACTGCGGAACGAGGGCGGGCCAGGAAGGTCCGGAGGTTTGCAACGTTACGCGAGACGTGGGTGAAAAGTTGGATTCTATCGATAATACGCTATCATTTACCTCTCACACTTCCCGATCCTTTAGTTTCCTTCACTCCCTGCTCTGAGATCGTGTTCCGTTGATTCTGCTTCTTGCCAGCATAGCCGCCCTGGGGCTCGGCCCGCTGGCATACCGCCTCGCCGGCCGTCAGCACAACTTGCTCGCTGTCCTCGACGGCTTCGTGTTTGTCGCGATAGGCGGGCTGGTCGTCTTGAGTGTGCTCCCGGAGAGCATGGCCCAGGGCGGCTGGCCCACCCTCGGGTTCGTCCTCATCGGCTTTGCCGGACCCACGGTCGCCGAACACCTCTTCGTCTGCTGGGGCTCTGCCTCCACGCCCTCATCGACGGTGCCGCCCTCGGGACAACCGTGGGCACCCAGCTGACGGCGGCCGTGGTGCTGCACCGGCTTCCGGTTGGACTCGCCATCTGGTGGCTCCTCCGCCCCCACTTCGGCGTGGCGCTGCCAGGTCTCGTCCTGGGCTTGGTGGCGGCGGCCACCGGGGCGGGTTATGGAATCGGGCCAACCCTTTCCGCGAGCTTGAGCAGCCAATCGGTGGCGTGGTTTCAAGCCTTCGTCGCCGGCTCGCTCCTCCACGTCGTGTTCTTCCGCCCCCACTTGGACGAACACACACACTTCGAGCCAAAGACCTCGAAGCTGACCCGGAGGCTCGAGGGCGTGGGCGCGCTCCTCGCCGTGTTCCTGCTGATCGCCATCTTGGCCGGTGACGTGGAGCCCGGTGGGGCCGGTCTGGGAAGCCGCGTTGTCGGCACGTTTCTCAAGCTGACCACGGAGAGTGCACCGGCGCTCGTCTTGGCCTTCTTTGCCGCGGGACTCATCAGCGTCTTCATGCCGTCCTCCTCCATCGCGTGGATGGCACGGGGCGGATCCGGAGCACAGGCGCTTCGCGGCATGGCGTTCGGCCTCCCCCTTCCGATCTGTTCCTGCGGCGTCGTCCCGCTCTATCGCACGCTCATCGTGAAAGGCGTGCCGCCCACCGCCGCCATGGCGTTTCTCGTCGCCACACCGGAGCTGGGGCTGGACGCCATCTTCATCTCCGTGCCGCTGCTCGGTCCTCAGATGACGATCATCCGCGTGGTGGGAGCCGCCGCCGTCGCACTCTCCGTAGGATGGCTGGTGGGAAGTGTGACCAGGTCGAAGCGGTCCGGTTCCAGCGAGGCGGACCCCGATCCGACGCTCGTAAAGGCCTCCCTGGGCGAGCGAGTGGCCAAAGCGCTCCGGGTGGGGCTCGGGGATGTCGTCGATGATACGGCGCCGTGGATTCTCGCCGGCTTGGGGGTGGCGGCGCTGGCGGCGCCGTTTCTGGACGGCGCACCGCTGGCGTCGATCCCCCAGGGAGTCGACGTAGTGGTCTTCGCGCTGCTGGGCGTCCCCACCTACGTGTGCGCCTCGGCGGCGACGCCCCTCGTCGCGGTCTTCCTCATCGCCGGCCTGTCGCCGGGCGCCGCGCTGGCGTTTCTCATCACTGGACCCGCCACCAACATCACGACCTTCGGCGTCTTGAGTCAGCTACACGGGCGGCGCGCCGCGGCAATCTTCTCCCTGGCAATCATCGGAACGTCGGTGGGCTCGGGTTTTCTCGTCAACGGTTTCTTCGCCGACATTCAGCGAGTGTCTCTCGACGCGTTCTCGCCGGAAACCACGTCCGCCCTCAAGCTCGCGTCGGTGGTGGTGCTGTTCGGGGTTTTTGGAGCATCACTCCTGCGAAGGGGTCCTCGCGGATTTGTGGCGGAACTGACGTTCTCCGGTAAGTGAGGGTTCTCCCATTATTAAGGAAATGCCCTCTGGACCAAACTCGAGGTCTCGCTAGAGCTGATCGGCGGGGATCCCCTCGTCGATGAGCATGATCGGAATGTCATCGTCGATCCGATAAACCGTTTTGCCGTCCTCGGTGATGAGTCCGGCATCGAGCGCGGTGTCGACCTTCTTCCCATCCACAGTTTTGACCTCTCCCCGCCCAATGCGTTCGTTCAGTGTCTTGAGCTTGTCTTCAGAGAGCATCTCAACGGGGACCTTAGTCTTGGGACAGCAGAGGATCCCCAACAGCTCCTGGTCGATCATGTCTCTTCGCCTCTCTCTGGTTATCCGTTTCGCTGCAGCATGGGCCCTAGGGGTCTTCCGCCGAGCAGATGCATGTGCAAATGGAAGACTTCCTGGCCGGCGTTGGCGCCGGAATTGACTATAAGCCGGTATCCGCCGGCGGCAATGCCCTCAGCCTCAGCCAATTGCGCGGCCACCGTGAACAGCTTCCCCAACGCCGGTTCATCGTCGGCGGTTACGTCTGAGACGGTGGGCACGACGTGGTTCGGCACGATGAGGATGTGGGTCGGTGCCTGCGGGTTCACGTCCCGGAATGCCGTCACCAAGTCGTCCTGGTACACGATATCCGATGGGATTTCTTTGCGGATGATCTTGCTGAAGATCGTCTCTTCGGCCATTGGTTTACCTCGTGCAAAAAGTGGCGAGTTCGGCGTAGCATTCCCCACTCGCTCGGTTCCCTGACAACACCCACCGCTCCCCGTGAAACCTCGCTGCGTGGGAAACGCTCACCTCACGCCTAGCACACACTTGTAACGGCTGGTCGATACGCCATTATGGCCGGCTGCGCCGCCATATGCCAGCACAACACCGCCACTCACCACCGGGTCGGCTCAACAAACTGTCGATAATCTATTATCATATTCAGCCTACTCCATCCGACCTCAATCGGTTCGACGGGACCCTAAGTCATGGAACGTGACACTCCTCAACGCCGTGCGATCCGCGAAGTCTTGGTGAGTGCCGGCCGGCCCATGAGTCCCGACGAGGTTCTCGACGCCGGGAAAGTCCGGGTCGAGGGATTGGGCATTGCCACCGTCTATCGCAACCTCAAGCTGCTGACTAAATCCGGATGGCTGTGTCCGGTCGATCTGCCCGGCGAGCCCACGCGATACGAGGTATCTGGCAAGCCACACCATCACCACTTCCTGTGTCGCGAATGCGATCGGGCATTCGAGATCGAGGACTGTCCCGGCACCCAGAAGTTCCACGTCCCGTCGGGCTTCCGTGTGGAAACCCACGACGTCGTGCTGTACGGCGTGTGCGCGAGTTGCAAAGGCCGATGACTGGTCCACGGTGCTGGATCGTGGCCGGGGTGCTGCTCGCCGGCCTTACCCTTCCGGTGGTCGCACAAGAGGCGGCGTGGAACGACAGCCGAACCCTCGCGGTGGTGGAACGGGCCGTCGCCCGCCGGTCCCGCCAGTTCGCCGACAGCGGGCTCACCGATTACACCGCCGAGGCGCGGGGCTATCTCACCTTCCTCGCGCAAGTGGGCGAGGGGTTTCCCGAACCACCCCGCGTGGTCAAGGTCGACCAGCTGGCTGTGGAAGTGCTGTGGAAGGCACCCATGCTCAGCAAGCAGCGCCTCATCGGCCAACGAGACACGCTTCTGCTGCCGGCCGAGATCGGCTACTACCGCGACCGGTTCGGCATCGTGCAGAACAACTTTCCCGATCTCATCCGGATGGGAGACGGACGAGACGTACGTGACATTCCCCATCCCCTTTCCCAATTGGGGATGGCCACGTACGACTACGCGATTCGCGACTCGATCATCGTTGAATCTCCCGACCATGTCCTCAACCTTCGTATTGTCCACGTGCGGCCCCGCGACGAGAGCCGGCCTGGCGTCATCGGGGCCGTCTTCCTGGATCGAGACACCGGCGCGGTGGCGCGCATGGCGCTCACGTTCACGAGTCACGCCTTCTTGGACAAGCGGATAGAGCGGCTCTCCGTCATCCTGGAAAACGCCCTGATCGGCGCATTCTGGCTTCCGTCGCATCAGGAGGTCGAGGTCGTGCGCCAGAGCACGTGGCTCAACTTCCCGGCCAGGGGGATCATCCGCGCGCGGTGGGAAGTGTGTTGCTACGAGCTGAACGTGGGACTCGACTCGACAGCCTTTGCCGGAACCGAGTTTGTGCGCGTCCCCACCGCACAACTCACACAGTACCAGTGGCATGGCGACATTGTGGACTCGCTTCCGGAGGACGTGCGCTTCGCCAGCGACGAGGATGCGCGGCGGGTGTTGCAGCAAGCGCAGCAGCTCGTGGGCGTTGACGCTCTCAGTCGTCAACTCCGGGGCGGTGCTCTCTCGGCGGGACGGATCTCGGACTTCCTCCGTGTCAACCGGGTTGAAGGCGTGGCCGTCGGTGCGGGTGCCGTGCTGCGACTGGGGAGCGGTGCCGCGCTGGGCGTAACCGGCCGTGTCGGCTTCGCCGATGAGACGGTCAAGGGACGATTCGAGATCGACACCCGCCCGACCAACGGCCTGCGTCTCACCCTCTTTGGGGAGCGGGACCACCGCAACGTGGGCGACTTGGCGGAGACATCTCTCCTCCGCAACACGATCGCGTCTGGTGCGTTCGGTCGAGATTTCACCAATCCCTATGAAACGCGGGGCTTGGGAGCCACGCTGGGTATCAGTGACGTGGATGGCGTCCACGTAGACATCACCGCCACGTACGAAGGGCATTACCGGCTGAGCGTCAACGCCTCTCCACTCAGCGGCACGTTCGAGCCCACGATACCTGCGTGGTCGTTGAATCAGGGGCGTTTGACGATCAACCTGGTGCGACCGGCGGTCCCGGCCTTTGGGGGAATGGACGTCGGCTGGCAGGCGGAGCTCCGTGCTGTGCTGTTTACCGGGCGGGACACCACCCTTGCGACATCCCAACCCTACTCCGGTCGCGCGTTTCTCGCCGCGACCATGGAAAAGCACATCGGCCCGCACCGCCTGTTACTCTCGACAACGGCGGCTGGCGTTGCCGCCAAGGGCGACGTCCCCGCACAGGAGTACGTCTTTCTCGGCGGCCCCACCACCGCACCCGGTTACGGCTATCACGAGCTGACCGGCGAGGTGGGCCTGACCCAGCACGTGGAGTGGCAGTTCCCCGTGCCCTTCCCGTCCGTCGGCCTCGGCAAGCTCGGCCGGTCGCCGCCGACGGCGACGGTAGCGCCCTTTGCCCACCTGGCAGCGGTGGGGAACTCAGCACCGTTTGCTCCGGCTCGCAGCGGCCTGTACCCCTCGGTCGGTGTCGCCGCGCAGTTCATCTTCGACCTGCTGAGAATTCAGACTGCCCGCGGTCTTCGGAATGGAAGGTGGACCTTCTCCATCGACGTGCACCGCCAGTTCTGGGGAATCCTCTAGTCGCAGCGAGGTAGGGAACGACCGGCCGGTCCCCTCTTCCCAACCCCTGCCCCGTCTGTTACGTAGACTGTTCAGGCGCAGCGCCGCCCTTCTCCTGCATCTTTCCGCCGCACCGCGGCTGCTTCTGGAGGTCTGTACCCATGCGATTCGCGCGAGCTCTCTCTCTGCTTTCCCTGTCTCTGATCTTGGCCGCGCCTGCTGCGGCACAAACGGATCGTATCGACGCGGCCGTCTCCAGCCTCGAATGGCGTGAGCTCGGCCCCACCATCATGGGAGGCCGCGTGGCCGACCTCGCGGTGGTGGAGTCGAATCCCGCCATCTTCTACGTCGGCACCGCCACGGGAGGTGTCTGGAAAACGACGAACAACGGCGCCAGCTGGAAGCCCCTGTTTGACGACCAAGCCACCTCGTCGATCGGCGACGTCACCCTGTCTCAAACCAACGCGAACCTCGTGTGGGTGGGGACCGGTGAGCCGCAAAACCGGCAGAGCTCACCGTGGGGCAACGGCGTCTACAAGTCGATGGACGGCGGGCGCACCTGGCAGCGCATGGGTCTCGAGGATACGCGCCACATCTCGCGCATCCGCATCCATCCCCACAACAACGACATCGTGTACGTGGGCGCCGTGGGACACCTCTGGGGGCCCAACGAGGACCGGGGCGTCTTCCGCACCCAAGACGGAGGACAAACGTGGGAGAAGGTCCTCTACATCGACGAGAACACCGGCGTCATCGACATGGTGATGGATCCGGGCGATCCCCAGACCTTGTTTGCCGCCATGTACCAGCGCCGCCGCAGCGGCTTCGGCTTCAACGGCGGGGGCCCGAGCAGCGGCATCTACCGGACCACCGACGGTGGCGACACGTGGATGGAGCTCACGGACGGACTTCCGTCCGGCATCAAGGGCCGCATCGGGCTCGACATCTATCGCGGGGACGGCAATGTGGTCTTCGCCCTCGTCGAGGCCGATCTCCGGCGCGGCGGCTTCGGCCGGCAGGCACAGCAGCAAACCGGTGACCAGCAGAATGGTGTCTACCGCTCCACCGATCGTGGCGAAACCTGGGAACATCTGAGCACTACGAACAACCGCCCCATGTACTACAGCCAGATCCGCGTGGATCCCAACGATCCGGATCGGATCTACCTGGGCGGAGCCAACGCCTATCGGTCCAGCGACGGCGGCAGGACGTTCACCTCCGACGCGGCGAGCGGTGTGCACAGCGATCACCACGCCCTGTGGATTGATCCCGCCAACTCCAACCACCTGATTCTGGCCGGAGACGGGGGCGTGTCCGAGTCCTGGGATCGCTCGGACACCTGGCGCCAGATGCGCAACCTGCCCCTCGCCCAGTTCTACGAGGTGGGCGTGAACATGGAGTACCCGTACCACGTGTGCGGCGGGTTGCAGGACAACGGATCGTGGTGCGCCCCCAGCGCCACGCAGTCCAACCAGGGCATCAGGAATCGCGATTGGTACAACGTGGGGAGCGGCGACGGCTTCTACAATCTCACCGACCCCAACGACCCCACGATCATGTTCAACGAGTCACAGGGCGGGAGCATGGCCCGGGTCGACTTGAAGTCGATGGAGAAGCAGCGCATCCGGGCCCTTCCCCGTCTCGACGAGAACGGCGAGGCCCGCAGCTATCGCTTCAACTGGAACGCGCCGATCGTCATCTCGGCACACAACCCATCCACGATCTACCACGGCAGCAACTATCTGCTAAAGTCTACGGACCGTGGCACCACGTGGCAGGAGATCAGTCCCGATCTCACGAAGGCCATCGACCGTTCGGAGTTGGAGATCATGGGCGTGCGGGAGAACCGCATGCTGTCGCGGCACGACGGCATCTCCTCATACGGCAACATCACCACCATCGGTGAGTCGCCCCTCAACGCCGATCTCATCTACATGGGAACCGATGACGGCAACGTGCAGGTCACGAAGGACGGCGGCGCGACCTGGGAAGATATCACCGATCGGATACGGGACCTGCCGGAGCGCACGTACGTCAGCAAGGTCGCTCCTTCGGCCCACGACGAGGCGACGGTGTACGCCGTGTTCGACGGCCACCGCAATGACGACTACGCCGCGTACGCGTACGTGAGCGAGAATCACGGTCGGGATTGGAGTGCCATCACCGACGGCCTGCCGGACGGCTGGTCCGTCAACGTCATCACCGAGCACCCGCGCAGTCCCAATCTCCTGTTTCTCGGAAACGAGGTGGGCGTCTACTTCTCCATCGATCGCGGAGAGAATTGGGTGCGTCTCAAGAACAACCTCCCCACCGTGCCGGTGGACGACATCGTGGTCCATCCGCGAGAGAACGATCTGGTGCTGGGAACTCACGGGAGAGGCGTGTGGATCATGGGTGACATCACGCCCCTCGAGGAGCTGACCACGGACGTGTTGGCCTCGGTGGCCCATCTCTTTTCCGTCCGCACTGCAACCAGCTACAACGTTGAGGGGCGTCAAGGGTGGACCCCCGGCGTGTTCGAGGCACCGGAGCCCCAGTACGGCGCGTTGATCCGGTATTACCTACGGGATGACCTTCCGGCGGATGTGATGGCCGGAGATCCCCAGGGGGAGAACGGCGGAGGACCCAGAGCTCCGATGCGGCGGCGGGCAGAGAACGGCGGTGGCGTGAAGATTTCCATCCTCGACGGGAGCGGAGACGTCCTCCGGGAGCTGGACGGATCGGGGAAAGCCGGCGGGCATCAGGTCGTGTGGGATTTGCGCCTGGCGCCACCCTACGAGGCCGCGCCGGGACAGGCCCAGGGAGGCGGCTTCCGATTCCGCACACCCCGGGGACCCACGGTCCTTCCCGGGACCTACACCGTTCGCCTCGAGGCTGCGGGACAGACGCTCACCACCGACGTGGCCGTGCGGGGCGATCCGCGAATCCAGATCTCCCGCGCGGATCGCGAAGCGCGACAACAGGCGATGATGAGCGCGTACCACCTGGCGAAACCCAACTACGAGGCCGGACAGGCCGCGCGCCGCCTCACCCAACAACTCACCGACGTGCGCCAGTTGCTGCGGCAGGCGAGCGACGTGCCCGAGTCGATCTCCGAAGAGGTTGACTCGCTGCAGTCGGAGGTGCGGGAGCTGCAGCAGGAGTTGCAGCGCGCAGGCCAGGGCGCCGGCGCGGCGTTTTCGATCGAGGCGTTCACCGGCCGGCCCACCGCCGACCAGCTCTGGCAGATCGAGCAATCGTGGGAACGGCTCCCAGGAGTCATTGAAAGGATCAACGCCGTGATCGACACAAAGCTGCCCGCACTGTACGGCCAGTTGAATCAGCACGGCATCCGGCCGGATCCAGGGACTGCCATCAGCGTCCCGGCTCGACGCGGTCGCTGAGAGCGGGCATGTCAGATGCCAGGTGTTGGGCTCCCGCCCAACGCCCGGCACCTGACACCCGGCGCCACTTGAGCCCATGCCCCCCACACCGCCCGTGACGCACAACGGTGGACCGCTCTCTCCCGAGCACCAAGAGGAGCTGGCGCAGGCCAAGCAGCGCGTTAGGAAGGTTCTCGGCGCCGTCAAGGTCGCCACGTTCAACGGTTGGACGATCGGCGTCTTCGCCGCTATAACGTTGCTCTTCGCGCTGTTCAGTGTGACGGCACTGGTTGTGGGGGCCGGGATGGCGGTCGTGTCGTGGAATGAGTTCCGCGGCCGAACCCTGCTCCGGCAGTTTGACACCCAAGGACCGCGACTGTTGGGACGGAACCAAGTCGGCTTCATGAGCCTGTTGATTGGGTACTGCCTGTGGAGCATTTACCGCACGCTGACCAATCCCGTCACGCAGATCGAAGGGCTCGAGGAGATCGGAGTCACGGCGGACCTCGTCACCAACCTGACGGTGGCCGTCTATGGAGCCGTGATCGTCCTGAGCCTACTCTTTCAAGGCCTGAACGCCCTCTACTACTTCCGCCGCGTCAAGCACGTGGAGGAGTACCTTCGGGAGACCCCCCGCTGGATCGTCGAGCTGCAACGCTCCACATCGGTGCTCTAGACCCTACGTCACAGCTTCCCACACGTCCCCACCGTACCATGGGTTGAGCCCTGGAACGTTTCGTATTGCAACAGAACGAATTGGGATGAACTTGACCACACCGACCGTCGGCAACGTCATGAGAACGAGATTGCTCACCGCCCTGGCCGTGGGTCTGGCGTGCGCGCCGCCTCCGGCCGGCGAGCGGGTCGAGGTGTTCATACCGCCCGGGGCCCCAATCGAAGCGATCGCCGAGTCCCTGGCCGTGCATGGTATCGTAAAATCCGCCAAGGCGTTCCACATGTACGCCCGCATGAGCGCCGCGGCGGACTCGATCCGGCCGGGAGTGTACTACCTGGAGGCCAGACCGCTGGGCGAGCTGCTGCCCGTCCTTCGCCAGGGCCCCACCCTCGGGAGGCTGATGATCCCTGAGGGCGCCATGGCTGCGGAAGTGGCTGCGAGCGTGGAACGGGCCCTGGGGATTCCGGGGGACAGCTTCCTTGCCGCTGCCGGAGACGAGCGGTTGCGGGAGCGGGTCGGGGCCCGCGGTGAGACGCTGGAAGGCTATCTCTACCCCACGACGTACTACGTCCGACTGGACGTCACCGCCGGGGAGCTGGTGGGCCGCATGGTGCAGGAATTCGAGCAACGCTGGCGACCCGAATGGGGGCGCCAGGCGAGACCGCTGGGATGGTCCCGGGATGAGTTGGTGACGCTGGCGTCCATCGTGTCGGGAGAAACCCGGGACGACGGCGACCGGCTGCTGGTGGCGTCGGTGTATCGCAACCGATTGGACCGGGGAATGCGGCTCCAGGCGGACCCGACCGTGGTGTACGCCTTGGGTGAGCGGCGGCGCCTCGCCAATCAGGACTACCAATTCGAGTCCCCCTACAACACCTATCTGATCGCCGGGTTGCCGCCCCACCCGATCAGCCAGCCGTCGGCTGCCAGTATCGCGGCGGTCCTCGATCACGTTCCCACCGACTACCTATATTTCGTTGCCGGCGCCGACGGGAAGCATGTGTTTTCCAAGACGTACGGGGAGCACCTCGCGGCCATCCGGACGATTCGCCGACCCGCCTCACCGGTCGATGAGTTGGAGGATTGAGCCCGCTCGTGTGATGTAGGTTATGGTCCACCCAATCCCGATTGGGTAATTTCGGCCCCATGCTGACCTGCTCGAAGTGCAGTGCCCAGATCCCCGACGACCTGATTCGCTGCCCCGGCTGTGGTGCCGACGCTCCCACCGACCCCGGCATCGACCCAGTCGTCCTTCGGGCAAGCGAAGCGGTGACGGCGCCGGTGGCCGTCGACTCCAAGCGGGAACGGGTACAGGACCGACTCCAGACGGCCCTGGGCTCAAATTACGAGGTGCGGGGCTGCGTGGGGCGCGGCGGGTTCGCCGAGGTCTATGAGGTGTGGGACCTCAGCCTCGAGCGGAAGCTGGCGGCCAAGGTCCTGATGCCGGAGATCGCCGCCACCCCCGGCATGATCCAACGGTTCACCCACGAAGCCCGTACGGTAGCGCGGCTCAACCACCCGGCGATCCTGCAGATCCACTTCGTGGGCGACGCGGATGAGCTCGCCTACTACGTGATGCCGTTTGTGGAGGGCGACTCGGTGCAGGATCTCCTGCTCCGGCAGGGCAAGTTCTCCACCGCCCAGACGGTGGCCGTGGCGAAGCCGATCCTGCAGGCGCTGGCCCACGCCCACGAGGCGGGGCTCATCCACCGGGACATCAAGCCGGACAACGTCATGCTGGAGGGGAAGACGAAGCGCGCCCTGCTCGTCGACTTCGGCATCGCGAAGGCGCTGAACCCGGATAAGGCCTCCAACCTCACGCAGACCGGGCACACCGTTGGCACGCCCAACTTCATGAGTCCGGAGCAGGCCCTGGGCGACACCCTGGATGGACGCTCGGACCTCTACTCGTTCGGGGCCACGCTCTTCGAGATGGTGACCGGGAAGAAGCCCTACGTCGGCGAGACGGCTCAGGAGATCGTGGCGCAGCACGTGGCCGATCCCATCCCGGTGCCGGCGCAAGTCGACCCCACCGTTCCGGACTGGCTCTCGGACGTGGTCGTGCGCCTCATGCAGAAGCTACCGGACGAGCGGTTCCAGACCGCCGACGAAGTCGTGGCGGCGCTGGACGCTCAGGCCGTTGCCGATTACTCGGCCCTCGACGCACTCGTGCCGGACGACGCGGTTCCCGGCGGCATGGTCATCCAGGGAAGCGGCTGGGCCATGGACACGGATCTGGAACCGAGTGCAGAGATCCGTCCCAGCGAGCAGGACGTGTACCCCGGGAAGCAGGATGCCGAGCCCATCAAGGATGAGGGATGGGACCCCGTCCAAGGCACGGGGTCACAAACGATCGGGATGATGTCCCTCGAGGAACAGATGGGCAGAGCGTCCCCTCCCGACACCGGTGGCACCGAGCCCCGAGAGACCGCACCGGCTCAGGATGGCGAACCGACCCCGGTCGAACCGGCGGACCCGCCGCGGGCCGAGGAGCCACCACCACCACCACCGCCCAAGCCGCCGTCACATGCCGAGCCGCCGCCGCAAGAGCCGCTGGAACCTACGGCCCCCGCCGCACCTGAGGGCCCCGATCCCAGGGTGGTGGTCAAGACCGTCGATGCGATGCGCCAGGCTCGAAAGGAGGCGGCCGACGCCCGCCGCAAGAAGACGATAATCGCAGTCGGCTCGATCACCGCGGTCGTCGTGGGCGCCGTGATGGTGTTCGGCGTGGGTGGTGGAAGGTCCGGTTCGGGCGGCCCGCGCTATACCTTCGTCACCAACTCCCTCATCGAGCCAGTGGAACTGGTCGTGGACGGGCAGCTCGCGGATACACTATGGCCACGCCAGCGGGATACGCTACCGCAGGACCCGCAGGTATCGTGGCGTCTCCTCCGTCCGCTGGGGGGAAACGGCCAGCCCTTGGGTGTGGCGTTCACCGGAGTGCTCTCTGGCGGTGCGGAATCGCAAGGCAACCGCTTCTTCAACATCGTGGGCAGGACCCGCGGGCGGTCCATGTTCGCCCCGGTGATCAGCAACCCCACAAACCGGGCCCTCACCGTGTTGGTCAACGCCGACATCCCAGAGGCGGCACGCTGCAACTGCGTCATTCCGCCGCGCTCCACAGATGTCCAGATCGGGTATTACCCGCTGCGCAGCAACCCGACGTTTCGGTTCTACCCCTCCAACGCCAACTATCGGGGCCGCTACGTCGAAGTCGTCGAGATGGCCGGAGGCGTAGACGCCTCCTCCGGGGTGCTCACGGTCGAGGTCCCCAGGCGGTAGACGACCTTACCGCGACATCTCCTGTTCGAGAAACAACTCGGCCACTTGCCGCCCGTAGTCGGCCGGGACGATCTCACCCATGTTGCACAGCACCCACACCGAGAAGTCCTGCTCGGGGTAGCGCACGTACGAGGTCTTGAACCCCATGTACGAGCCGGTGTGTCCCCAGGTGGCGAGGTCGCGGTGCTCACCCTGCCGAATCGCAAAGGCGTAGTCCAGTTCTTCTCCGCTGTTGAGGACGCCCTTGGTGTGGATCACCTCCAGGAAGTCCGGGCCGCCCAACTGGTTGTCCGAGAAGTTCCGCTCCCACATGAGCAGGTCTTCGACCGTGGAGTAGAGACCACCGGCGCCTGGCAGCGCAAAGTTGCCCTGATAGCTCTGGTAATAATCGCCCTCCACACCCTGCTCGCCTTCTTCACGTGGCATGTAGCTCATGGCCCGGCGCTTCACGATGTGCACGGGATCGTCATGGAAGTGGGTGTCGCGCATGCCCAAAGGTCGGAAGATCTTCTCGGTGGTGTACTCGCGAAGCGATTTGCCGCTGGCCCGTTCCACGATCATCGAGAGCAACAAGTAACCGCCGTTGGAGTAGGCGTACCGCTCGCCCGGGGCGAAGTCCAGCTCCTGCTGCCCGAGAAGCGTCAGAGCCTCCTCGCGACTGAACCGATCCCACGTCGAGAGGCCGTTCCGCCCCATCACCCGATACATACCCGGCACGCCGCTCATGTGGTGAACGACCTGCCGGATCGTCACCGGCGGGTCCCGTGAGGGCATCTCCGGGAGGTACTCCCGGATGTCGTCATCGAGATCGAGCTTCCCCTCGTGCGCCAGGAGTGCGATGGCCGCGGCGGTGAACTGCTTCGAGACGGAGCCCATGTAGAACACGGTGGACGGCGTGACGGGAATGTCCCAGTCCAGGTTGGCGTACCCGTAGCCCTTCTTGTATAGGAACTCGCCGTTCCGGGCGACGCCCACGGCACACCCCACCGAGCCGGGATGGTCGAACTCGGCAAAGATCGCATCGATCTGTGCGGGAACGACGTTCTGAGCAACAGCCGGTTCACCGAACGCTCCCGCCACCATCACGCCGAGCGAAACCACTGTGGCGACACACCTCATCGTGATCCTCCTTGCTGCCCCGCATCGGTGGTCCGATACCGGAATCCTCTGTCCGGGTGCGCGGGTGGCGGCGGTACCACACGCGGATCGTTCTCGATCTCTCCCAAGAGATACTGGATGGCCGCATCGAGTTGTGCATCTTCCCCGTTGAACGTGGCGTGGGGCAGGTTGTCCACGACCATGTCGGGGACCACGCCGATCTGCTCGATGAGCCACTCGCCTTCGGGACCGTAGACACCCATCATGGGCGCTCGGGCGAGCCCGCCGTCGGTCAGTCTGTTGGACGAGCTCAACCAGATCTCGCCACCCCAGGTGCGCATCCCGATCACGGGCCCGAGGCCCAAACGACGGAAGCCATCTGCAAACGCCTCGCCGTCGGATGCCGTGTTCTGATCGACCAGTACCACCATGTGTCCACGAAATGCGTACTGCATGTTCCAGGTGGGCTGTCTCGTACGATCCTTCCAGTACATCCAGGCGCGCCGCATCAACTTCTCGAGGATGAAGCTGTCGATGTTGCCACCGCTGTTGCGCCGCACGTCGATGATTAAACCTTGGCGGTTGAACACCGGATAGAAGTTGCGGTACCACTCGGTCAGGTTGCCCGAGCTCATCGCCCGGAGGTGTACGTACCCGACACTGCCCTCTGTTTCCTCGTCCACCCGAAGCCGTCGCGTGTACTCCCAGTCGCCGTAGCGCAAACCGGACTCGTTCGGTGTGGGCGTGACCATGATCTCGCGAGCGTCGCCGCCACGGGCCGGGCGGACCCGCAATCGCACCGGCCGGGACCCCTGATTGCGCAACAGTGCACCGATATGATCGACGGCCAATGCCTCGACGCCGTTAACTGCTTCGATCACGTCGCCGACGTTGATGTCGAGATCGGGATCGGCAAGGGGTGACATCTCCTCGGGGTAGTCGGGATCCGACTGGTAGATGTAGTCGATGCGATACCCCCCGGCTTCTTGATCGCGGAGCAGCCGCGCGCCCAGCGAGGCGACGCGCACGTTGTCATCCCCTTGGCGGAGATCCCCACCGCGCACGCTCGTGTGCAGCGCGGAGAGCTCTCCCACCACACGCCCGATGATGTCCGAGAGCTCGCCGCGAGTGGTCACGCGATCCACCAGCGGTAGGTACTTTGCGAGCGTGCCGTCCCAATCGACGCCGTGCATGCCGGGGTCGTAGAAATAGTCCCGCTCCAGCCGCCACGCATCGACGAAGATCTGTTGCCAGTCTTCCCGCACGTCGATGGGGAACGTCCAGCCGGAAAGGTCCACCCTATTCTCCGCGATGTCGCCCGCCCCCTGCGGCCGTGCGTCGACCACGAACAAGTCGTTCCCACGCCGCACCAAGAGCTTTTTCCCGTCTTGGGACAGCTCGAACGAACGCACATTCTCTACGACCGTTTCGGGATCGTCGCCGTCGTTGCCGATCGCGAGACCCATGAGGTTGGTCCGAGCCCCTTGGCCCGACCCGCGGGACATCCAGAACAGAGCATCACCGTTTGCGTCGAGCCCGAAGTAGTTGCCGGCCGCCACCGGCACTTTCTTGACGCGGCGCGCAATGCCGTCCAAGTCGATGACAACAGGTTCGACCTCCCCCTGCCGCTCATTGTTGTTGCGAGCCTGACCATCGTCACCGGAGTTGTCGTCCGCGGTCAGTTCATCGTCGGGCTTGAATGGCGAGCGATGTCCCTTCCCGAGCGCGACGTGATAGATCTCGATTTGTTTGTCGAAGTAGGGCTCCGGCTGCCGGGTGCCCCATGGGCTTCCCACCAGCGAGCGCAGGTTGCGATCGGAGAGGAAGTAGAGGAACTCACCCTCGCCCCCCCACGCCACGTTGAAGCTGTTCACGCGGTCGCTGGTGAGCGCGGTGACCGACTCATCTTCCACGGAGTAGAGCTTGATCTGCCGGAACGAGTTCATCGCCGTCATGATGTAGGCCAACCACCGCCCGTCGGACGACCACGCCATGTCGCCTATGCCTTCCCGGTTCTCCGAGATCCTCCGCTGCTCCCCGCTCTCCACAGTGAGCACCCACAGGTCGTTGTTGTTGTCGCGATACGCCACACGACTCCCGTCGGGTGACGGTGCGCCCTGGAACCGGAGTATCGTCCCGTCACTCGTCAACGCCCTTTCCTCTCCAACACCCGTCGCTGAAGACGACGTCCCGATACCGCACACCGGGTTTCCGGGAGGCCTGAACCAATCGACCTGGCCCCACCGGCGCCACGAACACGCGCCCGCGCGCCGTCAGCACCACCGACTCGCCCTCGGGATGGATGTGGGCCGACGTCAGATACTGCATGGGATTCTGCACCCACTTCTCGCGCAGTTGGTCGAAATCGGAGGCGAGCGTAATGGAAACGAGCGCCGCCCGGTCGGCGGCGATATCGTAGAGCCAGAGATCCGCGGCAAGCTGGTACACGATGCGTCCATCCGACAGGTATGGCTCCTTCACGTCCCAGCCGGCATGCCCGGTGTGCTGTGTGAGATCGCCGCCGTCTTCGTCCATCGACCAGAGGTTCATGGTGCCGTCTCGATCGGTGACGAAGTACACACGGCCATTCCACCACATGGGTGAGTGACTCTCTCCCTGATAGTCACCCGTGAGCTCCGCGGCCTCTGCTGCACCGTCCACGAACTTCCAGATGTCCCGGGCGGTCCCGCCGGTGTAGCGCTTCGTGACGTTGCGATGAAAAGCGGGACGCACGAAGAACAGCTTGGTGCCGGTGTCGTCGTACGCCGCATCGCTGGCCGTCGACAGCGGTACCCTGGAGACGGTGCCGCCGTCCAGGTCGAGCTTCACGAGTTGCGGCACCGGGAGAGTAGCGTAGTGGGTGGTGGTGTACACGAGTTCGCCACCGGGCGTCCACGTTGTGGCGACGGACGTCTCCGATTCGTATGTCCGCCGCACCGGAAGACCGCCGCCGATGGGCATGGTGTAGAGCTCCGCCGGTCCCTCGTATCGCGCCGTGAACGCCAGGGTTCTACCGTCCGGCGAGATGGCGGGGTCCGTTTCGTCAGCCCCGTGG
>JBDHAF010000078.1:0-15711 GCA_039588255.1 Gemmatimonadota bacterium
GCCGGCCCCTTTGAGCATGATGCCAACGAGGTTCTTGCCGATGTCGTGCAGGTCACCCTGCACGGTACCGAGCACGACCTTGCCGATACTCGGCACCTCGTCCTGCAAGAACAACGGCTTCAGCAGATCCATGCCCGCGTACATGGCTCGAGCGGAAAGCAGAACGTCCGGCAGAAAGATCTCATGGTTTCTAAATCTCTTACCGATGACGTCCATCCCGGCGATCAAACCGTCATCGAGCACTACTTTGGGCCGCATGCCCTCGTCGATTGCCTTCTGCGTGAGCGCACCGACTTGGGCATCGTCTCCCTCTTGCAGAGCTTGCGAAATCTCGCTTAGCAGATCCATCGATCCTCCTTTCAGGCGTCAGCTCGTTCCGCAGCCATCAGTCGTTCCATGCGTGCCAGGCAGGAGTGGTTCTTGCACTGCCGGCAGTAGCCATACCCGGGCTTGAAGATGTGCACGTCCCTGCCGCCGGCAATCAGCACGCCACTCACCGACTTCAGCGGGCTCATGAGGCAACTGTCATTGAGCACCATGCCGATCTCATCGGGTGTCAAATGGGCGAACAGCTTGCGCTGTCCCGTGATGTGCCAGCCGCAGTAACCCGGACTGTAGCCGAGCACGAAATGGGTCGCTGTCGCCCCCCCCTCGGCGGCGAGGTAGGCGTGATAGTGATCCGCGATGACCTCCGAGGTTCTGTCGGCTGTCATCGAGGCCACCGCATCCAGCATCACGCCAAGCGCGAAGTCATTGTTATCGAACAGGCCGGCGATCGCCTGGCTCACCTCACCGCCCATGGTGGCCGCAAAGAGCGCCAGCCGATCGGCCTTGGGGAAAACGTTCGCAACAACTGCATCGTCGGCGTTGTTCCCCTCTCCGGTAAAGACCTCCCCGAACTCCTCGCCGCTGATCTCGGCGATGAGACCTCGGGGTCGCGCACGGGCGGCGAACAGCGACGCCGCCTCCTCGTACAGCGCCAGGATCCGCTGCGGCACGTCGGCATGCTGCGGAATGCCCTGGTGGGCGAACACCGCCTCCCTGTCGGCCCTGATCTCTGCGAGTCCGAACTCGATCGTCTGTTTCACTCGGGCATCTCCGGCAGCTCTTGGCGATCTTCCAGGCACATGACCATCCGGGCAGCGGACCTACCTGACCTCCAGGAAGATGGGGTTCGAGTAGAACCACAGGTCGGCCCACGGGTCCTCACCGCGCGGATCGAGCTCGGGCTCGAGCTCGTCGGTGTTCGTGCCGCGAACCCGCAGGTAGCCGTCGTGGCGGAGGTCCTCGATACGGTGCGTGAGCGTCCAGTACGCACCGTCGCGCACCCAGTTGGACGGACTGAAGCGATCGAGCACCCGGGTCGTAGCGTTCGTGTCGGTCGATCGATCCTCCACGGGACCATGCACCTCACCGGCGATGACGTCCACGCGGGCCACGCTCGGATCGTCGCCGTGGGCGTTGGTGCCGTCCGGGTCGAGGAACCGGACGGTCACGAGCACGTCGTCACCCTCGGCCACCACCAGCGCACCTCCGATGGACGCCTCTGAGCCGCCCACGGACCTCACGGTCACGTAGAGCTCGGAGACGAGATCACCCGTCGTGACGAACACCCGACCGCTCCTGATCCCGTCGAGGATGTCGTCGTGGCTCTTCTCGGCGAACACGTACGTCTTCGAATACTCGCCCGGCCAGAAGTCGTTTCCTCCCTCACGCCAATTCCTGTGCGAATCCGAGTTGGCGGTGATCCACCAGCGGCGGCCTTCGCCCAGCATCGAGTCCCAGAATCCGCCCAGTCGGGCGGTCATTTGGTCGAAGCCTCCGGACGTCGGGTAATTGTCGTAGGCACCGCGCGGCCCCGCGGCGTCCACGGATCCGTCGGGGTTTAGACTCGTTGCCTGGTGGCCGGGAGCACCGGCCATGCCGACGGCCACGCGGGGCGCGGTGTCGTTCCAGTCACGGAATTCGGCCGGCGAATCGAGCCCGTATACACCCAGATCCCGCGCGGAGCGAGAGGGGTGGTTGGCGATGAGCACCGGCTCGTGCGCCATGTCTCGCATGAACGTGAGCGCCTCGACCATGCGTGGCTCCGTGTTCCGGAGAGCGTCCTGGGGAAAAGCGTCGAGTTTCGCGAAGCCCCGCTCGATCTCGAAGAGCTGGTCCGCTTCGTCGTGGGAATGGGGAATGATGAGGCTCGAGTGGTCCGCGCCCGGTGTGTCGAACTCCATCCCGTGGAACTGGATGACCTCGGGTACGACCTCACGAGACATCAGGAGCTCCGGGTAGGTGCGCTCCAGACTGACCTTGCTGTGATTCGGACCGCCGTGATCGGTGGCGACCATCCAATCGAGTCCATGATGGCGGGCCATGACCGCGTTCATCGGAATCGGGTAGATCCCGCCCCCCCTTCCCACAATCGGCGTCGGCGGAACGGTCTCCGTGTTCCAACCCACACTGTATCGGCTGTGGATGTGATGGTCCCCAGCGAGCCAGGTCGGGCCACTCGGTGATTGAGCGGACGCGCCGCAGCCGGCGGCGAAAATGGTGACCGCGACCATCAGGCCCGAGGATCCCCTCCGGGCCACACGCGTGAGCGCGAACTGGATCGTGTGTTTCACTCGGGCCTCTCCGGCAGCTCGTCCTGGCCGTAACGGCGCGCCTCAGCCTCCATCAACGCGATCAGCTCTCCCTTGGCGGAGTCGGCGAGACCGGAGGGCTCGTAGCCGGCGAGCAGCGCTTCGACCTGCGCGTGGGCCCGCTGGCCGAGCGTCAGTGAGCCCTCGGCCTGCCAGCGGGCGCGGTTGGCACGGTCGATCACCGGACCGGGGAAGTAGTGCTCCTCGCGCAGGTAGCGCCGCGAGTGCTCGGCTATGAGCAAGTGCCCCTCGCGCAGCAGCTCCTCGAAGATCGGCAGGGCCGGAAAGTCGTCCTTGGGGGTCATGCCCTTCACCAGACGCGCGGTCATGCCGCTGATTTCATTGTCGACGACGAGCTTCTCGATCGAGTGGCAGCTCTCGAAGTCGAGCATGCCGGGACCCGAGATGTTGTTGATGCCCGACAACGCCGCCAGCGTCGCCCCGATGCCGCTCTCCAACCCCGCCTGGGCGTCGAGCTGCTTGGCGTCGCTCAGCGAGATGTAGGCCTGAGTCGGCATGCCGAGGTGCTTGCCGATTTCATTGTTCGCGCAGTCGATCATCATCGTCTCGATGGCGCCCATCGGCGTCGTCTCGTAACGCACGTCGAAGATGGCGGGCGAGCCACCGTACAGCACCGGTGCACCCGGTCTGGAGAGTTGGCTGATGACCACGCCGCTGAGCGTCTCGGCGGTGTGCGCCACCGCGGATCCGATCAGCGTCACCGGCGCCATGAAGCCCGACAGCGGCATCGAGATGAACTCGACGGGAATGGAATAGCGGGCGCAGTCGACGACGTTCTGGGAGGTGACGTCGCTCCACTTCAGAGGCGATGTCGGGCAGGCCGAGAAGATCGCCAACGGTTTCTCGGCGAGAGCCTCTTCGGAGCCGCGCACGGCGACCTGGAGATTCTTCATCACCTCGAACGAGTCGATCGTGAACGTCCCGGTGACCACCGGCTTGTGCCCGTACATGAGGCTGAGAAACAGCCGGTAGCTGTCGGAGATCTGCTCGTGTACGTCGGCGGGGATGAAGGCGGTGCTCTGGGAAGCGATATGCTCGAGCTGGCTGACCACCTTCACGTAATCGACGTAGTCGCCGGTGGTCGGCTTGCGAAGCTCCTTGGTCTCGTAATCCAGGACATTGAGTGCTGCGGACCCCGGAGTGAAGTGGACGTTGGTGCCGCCCAGTGAGTGCGTCTGCTCACCGTGGGTGTCATAGAGCGCGAAGGAACCCGGCACGGTTTCGAGCGCCTGCTCGATGATCTCGCGCGTGAACACGACGTGGCGGCGGTCCATGTCGACCTCCGCGCCATGATCCGACAGCATCGACAAAACGCCAGGGTTGTGCAACTCGACACCCAACGTGCAGAGGATCTCCGTGGCCTCGTCGACGATCTTGCCGATGAGGTCGTCTGTGAGAAATTTTACCGTCGGTCGCATCGCGGGGCTCCCGGGGAGAATTCGAAGTGGGTCGATGACAAAGGATAGTCACCCGGTCGGAGAGGCCAAACCCCACGCCGGACTGCGTGCCTGCCGCTGCGCCAGAGCGGACTGTGCAAGTTTCTGTGCAAGTTCAGACGCACAAAGGGTGCGAAACCTAATGTTTTGGGGTGGTTGGGAATAGAGGGGTGCGTGTAGGGCTTGAAGTGCCACTGAGATAGGGCGGACAAAGGCGGATCGAGGTGGCCCCTCGGAGGGATCGATTGAGATGTCGGAGACGGGGTTATTGGGGTACGTTGTCCCGTCGACGATCCTGAGGAAGCTACTGTATCGCCCGGAGCTAAGAATAATGAATCTCTGCAAGCGCTCTCGTATAGCCACCGCTGTGTTGGTGCTCTCTTTTCAGAGCCCTGCCGTCGGGCAGGTGCTCGACGCCGGACCGCAGGTGCTGACGTTCTATTCCGACGTGGATGATACGGAGCAGCCGTACGCTCTCTACCTCCCCCCAAATTTCGACGTCTCGAAGCAGTACCCGCTCGTAATAAGCCTGCATGGCGCTGGGTCGAATCACCGGCTGAACCTCCGGCGGGTCTTTGGACAGAGCAATGCCGAGGACGAAAACGACGTGGAGGCGAGCCGCTACTTTCCCGAATGGGAAGATGTCGATTACATCGTCGCCTCTCCCTACGCTCGCGGCACAATGGGTTATCAGGGCATTGCGGAGAAAGACGTGCTGGACGTGCTCGCCGACGTGAAGCGGCGTTTCCCCATCGACGAAAACCGCACGTATCTCACCGGGTTGTCGATGGGAGGAGGCGGCACGCTCTGGATCGGCCTCACCCGGCCGGATATCTGGGCGGCGATTGCGCCGGTGTGCCCGGCTCCGCCACGAGGCACCGACGCGCTGGCCCCCAATGCACTGCACCTTCCGGTACACGTGTTTCAAGGCGCTGCGGACCCCGTGGTTAGTCCCGAGAGCGTGCGGGAGTGGGTCGAGCGCCTCGAGGAGTTGGGCACACAGACGGAGTATGACGAGTACCCGGGCGTCGATCACTTCAGTTGGGTACCGGCGTATGAGGGCGGCCAAATCTTCGACTGGTTCTCCCGATTCGAGCGTAACCCCTATCCCAACCGCGTGCGCTTCGTGAGCGACCGCTATGAATACGACACGAGCTACTGGGTGCAGCTCGATGCGCTGACGCCGGGCACCTTGGCGCGTATCGACGCGGCGTTCACCGCGCCTAACCGCATCGAGGCGAGGACATCCGAGTTGGAGGGGTTCACGCTGCATCTGGCAGGGCATCCAAGCTTCATCGCACAGGAGCCCCTCGTCGTAGAGATCGACGGGACGCGCTTTGAGTTGCCTTCGGCGAATGCACCTTCGTTCAGCCGGCAAGGAGAGAGGTGGGTGGCCGGCCAAGCGGCAGTACAGGGGAAACGCGCCGGTGCTGAAGGTCCGATGAGCGAAGCAATTGCGAGCCGGCACATCTATGTGTACGGCACCGACGGCAATCCGTCGCGCGAAGAGTTGGCGGCCCGCCGTGCGCGGGCGATGATAGCCGCCGAGTGGTCGGTGAATCGGGGGCCGTTCTGGGGGCGCGTCATGGTGTTTCCGCGCGTGGCGGCTGACAGAGAAATACGGCCCAGCGATCTCGCAAGCGCCAACCTGGTCCTGTTCGGCACGAAGGAGACCAACAGCATCATCGCCCAGTTCAGCGACCGCCTTCCCCTTCATCTCGACAGCGCATCCCAGAGGTACGGACTGGTCTACGTCTTCCCGGTGGATGGACAGTACATGCTCGTTAATTCCGGGCTGCCGTGGTGGCAGGCCGGGGACAGTGACCCAGCTTCCCGATCTCCCTTTGTAGGCGATGTTGTTGCCTTCAGGCTGGCGGGTCTGGAAGATTACCTGCTCTTTGAAGACTCTGTGGACAACGTGATAGCAAAAGGCCGCTTCGATACTGACTGGCAGCTACCCGCCGCTGATGCGGAAAGGATGAGTTGTTACTTGGCGAAGCCAATCCCGGCGGCAAGCTGCCGGTAACCCGGAGCTGCTCTTCGCCTTCGGACACGGCGCTCCACATCTCACGAACAATCGCTGGCAGCCGTCGCCGGGGTTTCGGGCCCCGGTTTACGCGGACCGCAACGCCTCGACGGGATCCGTGCTCGAAGCCCGGAGCGCCGGCACAAAGCCCGCCATGGCGGAGACCAGCAACAGCATTGCCGCGGTACCGAAGAAGCTCAGCGCATCCGCGGATCCCACGCCGAACAGCATGGACTGGATGAGCCGAGAGGCGACGACCGACATCGCCGCGCCAATCACGACTCCGGTTCCGGCAAGCATCATTGTCCGGCCGACCACGCGCCGCCGCACCCCTTCCGGCGACTCTCCGAGCGCCATGCGAATCCCGATCTCCGGAATCCGCTGGCTCACCGTGTACGAGAGGACGGCATAGATCCCGAGAGCGGCCAGCAGCAGCGCCGTGCCCCCAAATACACCCAGTACGACGAGAATGAAGCGCCGCGGCGAGACCGCACGATCCACCACCGCTTGAAGGGTCTCAAAGTCACCGGTCGGCATGGACGCGTCGGCCTGTTGCAGCGCGGTCCGAACCCCACCCACCAGGGACGCGGCGGGGAGCCGCGAGCGTACGACCATGGTGAGGGCAGGGAAGTTCTGCTGCGCGAGGGGGAGATACATTTCCAGCCCGGACCCCTCCTCCAACGATTGATGGCGCACGTCGCCCACTACGCCTACCACCTGCCAATCGTCATTGACCGTCCGACCGATCGGGTCCTCCCCGGGGAAGAGCGTTTCGGCGGCCGTTGCATTGAGGATGATCACGTTGGTCGCATCGTCGTCGTCATCGGGTGTGAAGTGGCGGCCAGCCAACAGTGGAATCCGCATGACCCGTAGGTACTGGCTGTCCACCACACGCGGGAAGGCGCTGGGCTGCTCGCCCGGTTCGTACGTGACACCTTGGGGGCGAACGCCCCAGCTCCGGTTGCGCCCGAGCGGCGGCGTGTCGCTCAGGCCCACCTCCTCCACGCCGGGTACGGCTGCCACGCCGGCAACCAAACCGCGGTAGAACCCGGCCGCCTCTGCCAGGCTCTCGAAATCGCGGCTCGTCTCGATCTCCCACGCGATCGCCCCCTCCGGTTGGTAGCCGAGATCGACATCCAGCACACTCACGAAACTTCGCAGCAAGAGGCCACCACCGACGAGGAGGACACAAGCCAACGCCACCTCCGCGACAACCAATCCCTCGCGCACTGCCGCGCTTCGCCTGCTCTCAGTCGACCCGCGACTCGAGTCATTGAGCACGGCGGCTTCTTGCCCGTGCGACCCCTGAAGCGCCGGCACGATCCCCACTAGCAGTCCCGCCAGCAGCGTGGCGAGGAGAGTAAACAACAACGCACTGGTGTCGACCGAAACGGCATTCAGCATCGGAATACTGATGGCACGCGTATCGGCGACGAACCCGGTGACCCCCAACGCGACGCCGACGCCCACCAGTCCGCCGAACGTCGCCATGATCAGACTCTCGATCATCAACTGGCGAACGAGGCGGCGCCGACCGGCACCGAGCGCGCTTCGCACCGCCATCTCCCTGCTTCGCGCTCTACCTCGTGCCAACAGCAGGTTCGACAGGTTGGCACAGGCCACCAGCATCACCACAGCGGCCGCGGCCACCAACAGCATCATGGCAGCGCGGTAGTCGCCGGCGATCTGGTCTTGGAGCCCACGTACAGTTGCGCCCAACCCCCACCGGCCCGGGTCGGCCTCCTGCAATCCGGCGATGATCCCATCGAGGTCGGCCTGAGCGGTCTCAATGGTCGCCCCGGGTCTCAACCGGCCGATCATCGAAAGCGTGTTGCCCCACTGGTCGGTCTCATCGCTGATGGGAAACACCCGAAGGAAGTCCACGCGAGAGGCCGGCGTGAAGGTCGAGGCGAAGTCGAACGACGGTGGCAGCACCCCCACCACCTCGGTGGGTTGGTCGTTCAGCGAGATCGAGCGCCCCACCACAGCCGGGTCGCCACCGAAGCGCCTCGTCCAGAAGCCGTGGGTGAGGATCGCCGCCGGCCGTCCACCCCACCCGCTCTCCTCGTCAACGAAGTTCCGACCCAACAAGGGCGTCACACCCAGCACGTCGAGGAAGTCGTGAGCGACCCCCACGCCGACCAACCGCTCGGGCGGCCCGTCGCCGACGAGGCGGTAGCTCTCGTATTCGAAGAACGCGAAATACCCGGTCAACGACTCAAACGATTGGTTCAGTGCGCGGAAGTCCCTGAGGTTCGACGTGCGTGACGTCACGAGGGACATCCCGCCCTCAGAGGCGTTTGCCACCCACACGAGCCTGCCTGGTTCCTGAAACGGCAGCGGCCGCAGCATCAAGGGACTCATGACGCTGAAGACGGACGTGTTCGCCGCAACCCCTAAGCCGATGATCAGGGCAGCGAAAACCGTGAGACCGGGCTCACGTCGGGTAGCGCGAAACGCGTAGCGGATATCTTGCAGCAAACCATTCATTGAGAATCTCCAATAGATCGGCCGACGTTGACCTCCAAGGTCTCGTCGGGCTTTGGGGGAGCGCGCACCACGGAGGCGCTCCCGGCTGTAGCGACCGCCAACGGCCAAGACGGCCCGCCAATAACGCATCGCCGACGGGACGCCGGGCTCCTTGGAGGCGAACTCCTCGACGAGGTCGCCGATGAGCGCACTCCGGGTCGGTTCGTGAGGAACAGGCCACCGCAACAGCAGATCCGTCACGCGGACCAGCCATCCGTCGTGACGCGGCGCGGGTGTCATGACGGGCGGTCGAACACCGTCGCCACACCGCTCCACAGACGCTCGAGCGCGTCGCGTGACGCTTGCACCGCGGCGGTGCCTTCAGGGGTGATCGTGAAATACCGGCGGGGGCGTCCGGCTCGGCGCTCCTCGGCAGCGCCCATGCGAGAGCGAAGGTACCCCTTCTGTTCGAGGCGATCGAGCGTTACGTACGCGGCCCCTCGAGCGACGGCCCGACCCGTAACCCGTGCCAGCTCCTCACGGATGGACAGGCCGTACGCCTCGTCTCCCAGCTTGAGGACCACCAGCAGGAGCATGCACTCCAACTCACCCAGGTATGAAACTTTGTTCATCATATGCCTACATTATAGTCGTTGATGACTACATTATTGTCTTTTCCCAGCCGTGTCAACCCTAGCTTGGCCACGACACGCTGTGTAGCGCTCCTGTGGTCCACTCCCGCAACCGTCTGATGACACCACCCGGGACCCGCCCGATTACCGTGGGCATTGCCTGCTCCCCTCGACCGAGGAGGGACCTGTGAGCACGCCGCCGATGAAGCGCGTCCACGCGTGACCGACATCTCCGGAATGTGCCCGGCACCGCTTGATGTGTGGTATAACCAGAGTTATACTTCACTCGTGAAGACCGCCATCTCCATTCCCGACACCCTCTTTGAGGCCGCCGAACGCCTGGCCGACCGCCTCGGCGTCAGCCGAAGTGAGTTATATCAGCGCGCCGTGGCCGCCCTTCTGGAGAGACACGTAGCGCAGGCCGTTACCGACACACTCGACGAGATCTACGGGCCGGAGCCGGAGGTAGGGCGTCTCGACCCCACCGTCGTACTCCTCCAGAACTTCTCCCTGGCCCAGGACGATTGGTGATCCGGCGAGGAGAAATCTGGTGGGCCCGGCTCCCCACACCACTGGGATCCGAGCCGGGCTACCGACGGCCGGTGCTCGTCCTCCAATCCGACGCATTCAACCGCAGCCAGATCCGCACAGTGGTGGCGGCTGTCATCACGTCGAACGCACGGTTGTCCGAGGCACCGGGGAACACAGCCCTCACCCGGAAGCAGAGCGGCCTTCCCCGTCCCTCGGTGGTCAACGTTTCCCAGATCGTGACCCTGGACAAATCCTATCTCGTGGAACGCGTCGGCCGCCTGGCCGCAAAACATCTCGCCGGTGTGGAAGCCGGCGTACGTCTCGTTCTAGATCTCTAGGAGGCAGCTATACCCCATACGACCGCAACGATGTTCATCGGGGCAGCCCTATCCTTTCGACCCGCAACGAGTTGACCTCCCGTTGACCCGCCACGGCCATATTCACGTCGGCGGGTAGGCACAGCGGAGCGGCGCACGTTCCAGGCGAGGCTCGGCCTCCCTCGAGGTGCTTACGGCAACAGCCTACCCGCCGCTCCTCCCTGCCCCGCCTCTTCGCCAAAGGTTCACCCCAACCTCACCCCAGTTTCACTCCACGGCGCCCACATCCCTTCTGATCCCCTGCAATCCCGGCATCAATACCCACAAACGTTTCCTCTCTCTGTAGGAGCTACCATGCGCCAACCCCGTGTTCTTTCCGTCGTCCTGGTGGGGTTGCTGGCCATCGCGCTGTCCTCGCAGCCACTCGTAGGGCAGCAGACCACGCTGCTACCCGACCGGACGGTCGTGGGCATCGCCAACACCGTCTCCGGCGCCCGCGCCCTCAACAACCTCATCGAGTTCACCGGCTACAACCACGACCGCACGCCCGAGGAGTGGGCCGGCACGTACCTCGAGACCGAGGTCATCGCCGGCATGGCCCGGGAGTACGGCTTTAGCGACGTCGAGGTCATCCGGTACCCCGTCACCCGTCCGGCGTGGGACGGCATCCGAGGCGAGCTGTGGGTCACCTCCCCGGTGCTGTGGAAGGTGACGGACTTCAAGGACATCCCCACGGTGCTGGCCTCCGGCAGCGTGACCGGGGAGTACGAGGGCGACGTAGTCTGGTTGGAGGACGCAGCCGACGAGAACTCCTACGGCGACGTGGACGTTCGCGGCAAAATCGTATTCACCAACAGCAGCACCGGCGGCGCCTTCCGCACTGCCACCGCCCGTGGGGCCATAGGCGTGGTCAACGTGGCAACGCCTCGCCCGAACGTGGTCCCCGAAGCCATCCAATGGAGCGGCATCGGCAGCCCGGAAGCCGGCTTCGCGTTCAACATCTCGGCGATCATGCAGCACGACCTCGACCGCCTCATGATGGCCGGACCGCTCCGTATGCGGGCCGTGGTGGAATCGGCCATGCGCACCGTGGACAATGAGGTCACCACCTCCGTGATCCCCGGCGACGGCTCCACCGACGAGTGGGTGTACTACTCGGCCCACCTGTTCGAGGGCACCACCAAACAGGGCGCCGCGGACAACGGCTCGGGCTCGGTGATCACGCTGGAAGCCGGCCGCACGCTGATCGAGGCGATGGAGCAGGGTTATCTGCAGCGTCCGTCCCGGAACATGCGATTCCTCTGGGTGGCCGAGTTCAGCGGCACCAACGCCTACATCGACGATCACTCCGACGAGTTCGCCAAGGTGGTGGCCAACGTCAACATCGACATGGCGGGCCAGAACGTGACGCTCAACAGCAACGCGACGCGCCTGATCCGCATGCCCGATTCCCGGATGCACTACATCGGCGACGTGGCCCAGGAGTTCTTCGAGTGGGTGGGCCAGAACAACACGGAGCACATCCACGAGCGTCGAACCGGCTACGGGTTCAGCTTCCCCATCGTGGATCCCTACGGCACACGGGATCCCTGGCGCTACTGGATCGAGCCGTACTACGGCTCCAGCGATCACGTGGTGTTCCTGGACCGTGGCGTTCCCGCGGTGTTCTTCAACCACTGGCCCGACATGGTGTACCACACGAGCCACGACCGGCCGAACTCGATGGATGCCACCCAGATGAAGCGCTCGGCGTTCATCGCCGCCGCCGTCGGCGCCGTGGTGGCGGGCTCGCCCGACGTGGACGCCCAAGCGGTGGCCGCCGAGGCGTTTACCCGGGGCGGCGAACGCGTGGCGGCGCAGATCGGCGACTGGAGTCTTCACCTTGCCTCCCTGCCGGCCAACGAGCTGGCCCAGGGTTACAAGGCCTTCGAGGCATCACTCAATCAGTGGTACGCCCGCGAGGCGATCAATCTCGGCTCCGTGTTGGAGCTGACCCGGGGTGCCACGTGCACCGATCCGGCAGCGGACGCCGCGGCGATCCAGGCGCTCCTCGAACGACAACAAGCCGCAAGGGAAACCGATCTGAGGACGATCTGGACGTACTACGAGGGACTGGCCCGTTCCCGCGGCGTCCGGGCTACCCGTCCCTCCCTCACCGCCGACGAGCGGGAGACGCAGCAGATGGTTCCCAACGTCGCCAGCCGGCCCATCCAATCCCGGGGCGTCAGGGCGGAGGGACTCCCGGGCTTCACCGGCATGGAGGTGCGGAACTTCATCGACGGTGAACGGTCTGTGCTCGATATCTACCAGGCCGTGAACGCCGAGTACGGGCTGGAGTTGGGGCTCGTGACGTTGGACGCGGTCAAGAACTACATCCATGGGCTGATGGAGGCGGGCGCCGTGAGCATGCGGTGAGCGGTGTGCAGTGATGAAGGAAGGACAGGAACCCCCGGGCTCGAGGTCCGGGGGTTCTTTCTTTGCCCCGGGGGTTAGTGCGTCCCTCTCTCGACCGGATCCGGCTTCCCTCCCCATGCCCCACCACTTAGTTTCGACCCGGTGCTGATCCGACGTCCGGTGTGATGGACACCCTTGACCGCTTGAGAACCGCCCTTGCCGACCGCTACACCATCGAAGGAGAGGTGGGCGCCGGCGGTATGGCGACGGTCTATCTCGCCCACGACGTCAAGCATCACCGCAAGGTGGCCCTCAAGGTGCTGCTCCCCGAGCTCGCCGCGGTGATTGGAGCGGAACGTTTCCTCAACGAGATTCGGGTCACCGCCAACCTCCATCACCCCAACGTCGTGCAGCTCTACGATTCCGGTGAGGCGGACGGAGAGCTGTATTACGTGATGCCGTTTGTCGAGGGCGAGTCGCTTCGTGACAAGATCGATCGGGAACGGCAACTCTCCGTCGAGGAGGCGGTCTCGATCACGCGCGCGGTGGCGGAGGCACTGGATTATGCACACCGCCGCGACGTCATCCACCGGGACATCAAGCCCGACAACATCATGCTGCACGAGGGCACGCCCATGGTGGCGGACTTCGGTATCGCCCTCGTGGTCGACCGCGTGGCCGGCGACCGCATCACCGCGACCGGGCTGTCGCTCGGGACGCCCTCGTACATGAGTCCCGAGCAGGCAACCGGTGACCGCGAGGCCAAGCCCACAACCGACGTCTACGCGCTGGGAAGCGTGCTATACGAGATGTTGGCCGGCGACCCACCGTTCACCGGGTCCAACGTGCAGACCGTCATCGCCAAGGTCGTCAGCGAAAAACCGGTGAAACTCCGTGCGATCCGCGACGCCGTGCCCGCACACATCGAAGCCGCGGTGGGCAAGGCCCTGGCCAAAGCACCGGCCGATCGTTTCCAGACCACCAAAGCGTTTGCGGACGCGCTCGTCGCCAAGGCTCCGGTCGCTTCTCAGTGGTCACGCGCCGCGCGTATCGCCGTTCCCGCCGCAGCGGTGGCCGTACTCGCATGGGCGCTTTTTGGACGGGGCGGCGGTCAAACCCCGGCGGGGGATGCGACGGGTGCGACCCTCACGCGATCGGACCTGACCTATCTGGACCTGGCCGAGGATCCCCGCCCCGCGATCGCGGTGCTCCCATTTGCCGACATGAGCCCGGAAGGCGACCAGGAGTACTTCAGTGATGGCATCTCGGAGGAGATCCTCACCGTGCTGTCCAAGATCCGTGACCTCCGCGTCGCGGCCCGGTCGTCCGCATTCATCTATAAGGGCCGGGGCCTGGACCTGCGGCAGGTCGGCGAGGAGCTCGGTGTGCCGTACCTCCTCGACGGAAGCGTCCGGAAGGACGGGGATCAGGTACGCATCAGTGCCGAGCTCGTGAGCGCCTCGAACGGCTTCCGCCTGTGGTCGCAAACGTACGATCGCCGGCTCGAGAACATCTTCGCCATCCAGACGGAGATCGCCGAAGCAATCACCGAGGCACTGCGCGTTCCACTCGGCCTGAGCCAGGAGGCGCTCGTCTCCCCCACGCTCGACATGGACGCCTACGACCTGTACTTGAGCGGAAGGGCCGCGATGCGTCGGCGGGGCCCCGGGATCGGGGAGGCGGTGCGCCTCTTCGAGGCCTCCGTCGCCAGGGACTCCATGTGGGCGCCGGCGTGGGCGGGGCTAGCCGAGGCCAGCGCCATCAACCCCCTGTACACGGGGCTGGGGGGCGAGTCCACCGACTCCGTGGTGTGGGCAAATAGCTTTGCCACGGCGGAGGCAGCGGCGCGCCGAGCCCTCGAGCTGGACCCGCGGAACGCGTCGGCCCGGGTGGCTCTCGGTGGCGTCCACCGCGACCGGTGGGAGTGGGAGGAAGGCGAACGGGAGTTCCTCCGGGCGCTGGAACTCGATCCGGACAACGCGGAGGCCCACACCCAATATTCAGAGTTGCTCTGGGGTATGGGGCGCCTGGACGAGTCGCTGCGGGAGACCGGCCGGGCGCTGGCCATCGACCGGGCGCCCATCCGTCTGGACGCAGAGGGTTTCGTGCTGTACATGAACGGCCGCGTTGGAGAGGCCGAAGCGATGCTCGAGGAAGGGCTCGCGATGGACACGGCAGGAGACGTGCACTACCTCCGGACTGTTCTGGCCAACCTGATGCTGTTCGACGGCCGATACCGGGAAGCGATCGATCGCTTCGCTCGCTACCTGCCCGACACTGCCAGATTCCGCCAGATGGGTGAGGCTCTGGAGGCCGGGGACCCCACGCTCTTGCCGGAGAGCGCAGGACGGGGTTGGCCTCAGACGTTGGTGTTGCTGGGGGAGCCGAATCGAGCGCTGGACGCGCTCGAGGAGATGGTCTTCGCCATGCCGTTCCGCGTCCAATACGACATCTGGGACCCCATCCTGGCCCCGATCCGCGACACGCCTCGGTTCCAGGACGTGATCCTGCCCCGCGTGCGGCTCGAAGGGGCAGCAGTCAGGCTCGCGGCGTCGCCGGAGAATCGCTGACGCGGCGAGAGCCCGTTTCGACTCATCCACCGACAAAACGTCCTCCCGCGGACGCCGCCCGGGTGTTACGATGCGGGACCCACTCGCCAATTCCGGGCCTACCATCCGGCCTGTCCCGGGAGGACAGCATGACCCACGCCACTCTTCGAAACCGTTTCGCGACCGCATTGGTTGCCTTGGTCGTCGTCGCACCGACCGTGATGGCGCAGCAGAAGCAACCCTTCACCACCATGGACGCGCTCAACGTCGCGAATCTCAGGGTGCAAGCCATCACTGCGGACGGCCGCTACGTCGCAGCCACGAGCGCAACCGATCGAGACCGCAAGAACGTCGATCACATGCGGTTCGGTCGATCACATGCGGTTCGGCGACCCGACGTACATCTCGCCGTCGTTCGCGGACGTGCTGGTGATCGAGACGGAGTCCGGCGAGCAGCGGAGACTCTTCGACGAAAAAGTCCAGGTCCGCTCCTTCGCCTGGGCACCGGACGGCAGCATACTGGCCTTCTTCGTTCGGGACGAGGACGAGTACTTCCTTCACACCTATGAGCCGGAGCGGAACCGCCTCCGCAAGGTGAACCTCAGGTCCGACAAGCCCATCGCGTCGAACTCGTCTCTCGAGTGGCGCCCGGACGGGAGCGGCGTGGTCCTGATGCTGCGTGAGGAGACATGGGCCACGA
>JBDHAF010000079.1:0-15275 GCA_039588255.1 Gemmatimonadota bacterium
GGGGTCGAGCCCCACTTTCGGCTCAGCTGGGCGGATCCGGACACGGACGCGGCGGGGGCGGGCGGCTGGCTGATCACACCGGGGGTGGCACTGCGCCTCAACGGCCGCAGCAAGCTGGTGGCCAACGTCGACGTCTGGTCACCGTCCACGGGGGATGCTGAATGGTCCTTCAAATTCACCAGCAACGTGTATTTCTAAGACCCAGAAACGCAGCGAGGCCTGGCAAGCGGCCAGGCCTCGAGTTCGCTCCGCTCCCAGACGGTGTCGACACCGGCCGGGCCGCCCGCTGATCTGGGGCGCAGCTAGAAACTAAAACGTTCCGAAGAAATCTCCTATATCCCTCAGCGGCTTCGTGACGCCACGATGTTTACGAACTCCTCGTTCGACTCGGTGGATTTCATATCGCCCAGCAACCGGTTCATGGCATCATAGGGCGTCGCGGCGCTCAGCTCCCGGCGCGTGGCCCGGGAGGCCACCAGAGCATCACCGTTCAGGAGCAGTTCCTCCCGGCGCGTGGCGCTTCCCAGTAGATCGATGGCCGGATAGACGCGCCGGTCGGCCAACTCGCGACTCAACAACAGCTCGCTGTTGCCCGTGCCCTTGAACTCTTCGAAGATCACCTGGTCCATCTTCGAACCGGTGTCGACGAGAGCGGTTGCCACGATGCTGAGCGAGCCGCCGCCACCCTTGGCCGGATCGACCTTGCGAGCACTCCCGAGAAAACGCTTCGGCTTCTCCATCGACGTGGCGTCGAGACCGCCCGAGAGCGTTCGTCCGCTCCCCTCGTCCACCGTGTTGTGCGCCCGTGCCAATCTCGTGATCGAGTCCAAAATGATCACCACGTCTTCGCCCATCTCGACGCGACGCCTCGCCCGCTGGAGACACATCTCCGCGACGGCCACGTGCCGTGACGGTGGATGATCGAAGCTCGACGCGATAACCTCGCCGAACCCGGCCATTTCCATCTCCGTCACCTCTTCCGGCCGCTCATCCACGAGTACGATGAACAACTTGCATTCGGGGTAGTTCGTGGAGATGCCTTGCGCGACGGCCTGGAGAATTGTGGTCTTGCCCGCCTTGGGCGGGGCGACGATCAATGCCCGTTGGCCCTTTCCGAGGGGACAGAGGAGGTCGACCACTCTGTTGGTGTAATCGGGCTGGCCCCGGTAGGTGCGGCCGCATTCGAGAGTGAGTTGTTCGTTGGGGTGCTGTGCGCCCAGGTCCTTGAACACCGGGCGGTGCCCGAGAGACTCGGGCGGCCTCCCGTTGACGGCGTCCAGTTTCGCCAGCGGAGCGCTCTTGCCGTTGCGGGGCCGTTTGCCCACGGCACCGGAGATCTCATCCCCGGTCCGAAGCCCGTATTTGCGTACCAACTTCGGTCCGACGTACACGTCACGCTTGCCTGGCGTGTAGCATGTTTCCTTCCGGCGAATGAACGCCGCGCCGTTGCCGAGGACTTCCAAGACCCCGAGACTGTCGTTGTTGCTCACCTAATCACCAATTCCGCAATTTGCGCAAAGAGAGCGGACCCGCGAGGAGACCCGCCGCTGTTGAGTGGGTAGACGTTCGACCTGCTATAAAGGTGTCGAGCGGTTGTGGCGCCGATTCACGGCGCTTTTCAAAATGTGCCGCCAGCGGCGGCCGCTTCGTCAATCAAGACCCAGACCGTCGGGGAAAACCACGTGACGCCGGGCAGATCGACAACGAGATAAATGTAGCCGCAACACCCCCGGGGCGCACTCCCTCAGACCGACGCTTCCCCCGCCTCCTCGATCCGTGCCCGCCTGCCGGGCGTGACCATGTCCCGCAGAATCACATCTCGCACGATCCTGGCTAGCAAGGAATATCCCCGAGGCTCGGCCGTGAGCCACCGTTCCCACTCCAGCTCCTCCAGCGCGTCACCCAACGAGGCCTTATCCACGTTCGGCGCCCTCGCGAGGCGGTCGGCCGGAACCCGGTCGCCGAGTACCGCCGCCGTCAGCAGGACTTCCTGGGCAGCCTTGCTGAGGCGCCGGAAGCCCACCCTGATGGCTCCCACCGCAGTCTCCGGCAAGTCCGCAGGGAGTGTCTGATCGAGGGTGCGCAGGGGCTGAGGCCAGTCCGGGCTCAGCCGGGCCAAGTCCAAGCCGACCGCCACGGCGTGGAGCAGCTCCACGGCCAGAAGGGGCAGGGCACCCGAGTCGGTGGCCACACGGCGGGCGAGGCGGTCGCACTGCTCGGCCCCGTACTCCGGCATGGCCCACTCCGCCAGCTTCCGGATGTCGTCCACGGTCAGCGGGTCGAGGCGGATGCAGTCGCCGGCGAAGTCCCGTCCGATCCGAGCGCGGATCTCGTCGAGCTCCTCGCGCTCCGAACGCTGGAACGCGCTCAGAACGAGGAACAATCGGCACTCCGACAGGTCGCGGAGGGCGGCGTGCAGCGCACGCAACGACTCCGGGTCCAGCCAGTGGGCGTCGTCGACAAAGAGCACCACGTCGTGCTCTCCGCACACCGCCCGCAGCGCATCGCGAAACGCCCGCCCGAGATCCTCGGTCGACGCCTCGACTCTCGCCCCGGGGAATCGCTCGGCCCACTCGTCACTGTACGCCGCCAGCAGCGACACGGCCTTGGGGTCGGCGGCCGCCGCCCCCGGCGTGTCCGCTAGCCCGCCTCCCGCCAGCTGAATCACACCGCTCCACCGCTCCTCGAGATCGGCGGCGACGGCCCTTGTGGGGACCGTGATGGCACCGTCCAGCCGCGCTCTGGACAGGGCCTCTTCGGCCAACCGGGTGCGCCCCACGCCCGGATCCCCCTCGATCAGGACCACGCCGGGGACACCATCTCGCCGGCTCGCCGCCCAGGCTTCCATCACACGCCGCAGCTCGTCGCTCCGTCCCACGAGGGGCGCTCGCCGAGTTTCGGCTCCCGTCTTCTCCCCCGCCGCCTCGGCCTGCTGCCATTGGCGTTCCTTGCGAATGCGAGCGGCGAGCTCGAGCGTCTGCCGATCCGGCTGAGCGTCGAGAGCAGACAACCTCTCCGTGAAAGCGTCGAATTGCGCCAGCGCACCGGCCCGATCACCCGCCAGCGCCATGCTCGACATGGCGATCTGAACCGCGGCGTCCGCACCAGGCTCCGACGCGAGCGCCCGGTTGGCCATCTCGACAGACTCCGCTATCCGTCCCGCATTCATCAATTCGTTCGCCGCCGCCACGAGCGCCTGCAGCGAAGCGTGCGCCCATGCCATTCGTTCAGTGGTCAGCCAGTGGTCGAAGTCCACGGCGCCGGGCACACCGAAGCCTTCGAGGAACTCACCTCTCACCAGTTGGGCTGCGGCCTGCCACGATCCCGCGGCACGCAGTCGCTCCAGCTCGTCGGTGTCGAGGCGAACCGACCCCTGTGTGAGACGCACCTGCTCGGTTTCGGCGGTGATGACGTCGTCGCCGGCGTGGCGCTTGATGACCCGGATGGCTTCGCGCAACGAGTGGCGGGCGGTCCTCTCATCCCGGCCGGGCCACAACAGCTCCATCAACTGCTCTCTTGCACGTGTTTGCGCCGGAGACCGGGCGACGTAGACCAAGAGGGCGAGGTTCTTCTTGTGCAACAGATCGCGGTGCGGCGGTTCGCCATCGACAGTCAACTCCGCCGGACCCAACACGCGACACTCGATCATTGCGGTCGTCCTTTTGAAGACATCGATGGTTCTGGTCAACCACCGCCGGCGGTGCAGCGAAGCTCGTCGAGGCGTTGCCGCGCGCTGTCCGCGCGTGTGGCGTATATGGAATCTCCGGCCGACCACAGACGGTCGATGTCGTGGTACACGTCGCACAGCTCCCCCCTCCGCCTGTCGCCCAGCTGCTCGAGTACTGTGGCACGCCGCCATCTCGCCAAAGTCCCGAACGCCCAATCCACTTCTTCAACCCTCGGGTCGCTTATCGGGAGACCATCTTGGTCCCAACCCTCGTGCCATAGGAGCTGGCGACGCGCCGCCTCGAGGTTGTCGCCCCCCGCGTACCACTCCGCCCGGAGCAGGTGGAGGGCGGTGCGGAAGAAGGGCCCCACTGCGCGGGCCGTAACATGTCTTGCCCGCTCCCACCGGCTGACGCTGTCCGCCAACCGCAGCGCCCTCTCGAGATCACCTGCCGCCGCGTGGTCTTGCGCCTCGAGCAGTATCGCCAGCGGCTGAGGTCCCGAGTCGGTCACCACCAATCCCGCATTGCTGTCGGCAAGCGCATGCTCTCCAGCTTGGCGCTGCAGCAGCGCCAACGTCCAGGCCGCCCTTCGCCGCTGCATTTCCGTACCCGACCCCGGCCCAACATACTGCCGAAGATTGTCCATTACGGTGTTGCGGTCGAGATCGACCGCCGCAGCATCGAACAACAGGAGAAAGGCATCCAGCTGCACGGCAAAGAACAACATCCCAACCGATCCGGGGAACTCCATCAACACGGCACCTGCGCGGTCACGCGCCTCCTCAATACGACCGAGCGCGAGATACCCGAACATTTGGGCAATGAGACCGGACCGGAGGACCTGGTCTCTGTTGATCGTCCGGCCCAACTCCACGAATGTCTCACCAAAATCCACCGCCCCGCGTGGCGCATCATAGCTGGGCATCAAACGCGGTGCAGCGGCTAGCGCCGGCAGACCCCGTATCTCCGGGTCGCTCAGCGCCAAGCTTACCGCGCCGCCGCCTTCTCCGAATCGATGATCCGCACCAATCTCGAGGAGCATCCGGGATGCACGGGAGAACGCATCCTCGGGCAGCGGAAGCTGGTTCAGACTGTCGCGGGCCATCCGCGCTCCCTCCTCATTTCCCTCCGCAACTTCCAGTCCCGCGAGTTGCTCCCACGCCGGACCAAACCCGGGCCTCAACAATACTGCCATCTGCAACGGCGTCCTCGCTTCTCGACGGCGGAATCCGGCCAGCGGGCCGCGGTTGAACAGTTCCTCGCCCAAGCGGTAGTGCAGGTAGTAGAAATCCGGCCACTCATCTATCGCGGCGCGCAGGAGTTGATCACGCTCGAGGGGGGACTCGAGTCTCTCCAGTTGGAGGAGTGGCTGGTAATGCGCCGGAAAGAGCTCGGCATGGCCCAAGGCCCTCAGTGCCTGTGTCGAGTCTTCGGGGGCCCCCGGGTGCTGGCGGATTATCTCGGTGATGCGCCAAGAGCAGAGCCAACATTCCAGGTCCCTGTTCACCGCGGTCGCATACGCGTCCTGGGCGGCGCCCCATCGGGCCTGGTTGAATAGCCGCTCCGCCGTCAGCCACTGGTTGAAGCCCGCCGTGGTCGTCGGAAGCGCTCCGAGGGGAAGCCACTCGGCCAGCGGACTGTTCTCCGACCACAGCGTGCGCAACACGTCGTACGTGACCGAATCAGCCACCTCCATCCATTCTGCGACGCGCCCCTCCCGACTGGCGTACTGCACAAAGTCTGCCGTTCGAACGCTCACGGACAACGCCGAATCGGACACCTGAACGGTGCCCTGCAGCGTCACAGTCGGATTGTCACAAGACTCCTCGGGCTCGCACACACGGAAATCGGTACTTTGCCCCAGTCCACGCACCACAAACTCGGTGATCGATTCCGCCAACCCGGCTGCGCCCACCCCGACTTCTTGGAATTGCGTCAATTGGACCGCGAGCCCGCCGGGTCCCGGCCCACCGGTGAGCAACCCAAACGCCCAAATCCCCAGCGCCCCAGCCACGACGCCGCCGGCAGTGAGTCCCGCCGTGCGCCACTGATACCGCCGCACCCTGGTGTGCCACAGGTGACGCCGGAACGTGGCCGCGTCGGGCCAGCGGTCTTCCGGGGCGAACGCCAGAGCACCCTTCAGGGCGCGAGCGATGCCACTCGGCACACCGGACCAGTCCGCGTCGCTGGGCCCCTCTCCGGAGTTCCACTGGCGCCAGGTTATCGCCTCGTACAGCACCATCGCCACGGCATAGATGTCTGATTGGGGTGTGACTTCTCGACCCGTGGCTTGCTCCGGCGGCATGTACCGGGGCGTGCCGAGGACGCCCCCGGTTTTCGTCTTGGCCTCCCCCTCCCGGCGCGGGCTTTTCGCGATGCCGAAGTCGCCCAGCATCGTGCGCCGGTCCGCAACGAAAATGTTGTCCGGCTTGACGTCTCGGTGGACGATGCCCCGCTCGTGAGCCGCCTCCAACGCGTCGAGGAGGTCTCGTCCCAGCTTCAGGACCTCTTCGTGCGCCAGAGGGCCGTCCCGCAGACGGTCCGCAAGGGTTTCCCCCTCGACGAACTCCATCACGTAGTAGAAGAGGCCGTCCGCCTCTCCCACGCGGTGGATCGGCATGATGTGGGGGTGACTCAGGCTCGCGAGGAGCCGAGCTTCTCGGAGGAAGCGATCGGACGCCGCCACGGTCGCCAACTCGGGCAGGAGCACCTTTACCGCAACCCGGCGCTCGAGGGCGACGTCGTGGGCGAGGAACACAGCCCCCATCCCGCCTACCCCCACCGCATGCTCGACTTCGTAATCGGGATGGAGCGCTTCTCGTAACCGCTCAGCCAGAGACGTCATTCGCTCTCAGTCGGTACCCATTGAGTGACACAGACACCATGATATGACATCTTGGTACGTCGTTCCTCAATGGCAAACGTTCATCCGATGGAGGTCACTGATGACCGGTTTTCGCTCGAGCACTCTTCTTGCCGCTGTCGTGGCGCTCTCGGGTTGCTATCACGCGACCATCGAGACGGGGCTTCCCCCAGGGACACAAACGCTGGAACAGCCATGGGCGTCCTCCTGGGTGTATGGACTGGTCCCGCCGGAGACGGTTGAGGCGGCGTCCCGTTGCCCCAACGGCGTTGCGAGAGTCGAGACGAGGCAAAGCTTCGTCAATGGGCTCGTCGCTCTCCTGACGATCGGCATCTATACACCCATGGAGATCATGGTGACTTGCGCCGGTCCGGATTCTCCCGACCAGTCCGCCCAGGACCGGGTCTCGATTGAGACCGACGCAAACATGGAGGAGAGGCAGCAGGCGTTCCAGGATGCCGCGGCCCGGGCGGATAAGGCAGACGCCGCAGTCTTCGTCCAGTTCGAGTAGGCTGGTCGGTGGAGCGTGCACGGCTGGGGCACGTCCCCCGCCGTGCACCTAGTTGCGGCTCCTCAGCACCTCGGTCACCGCGCTGAGTAATCCGTCGGGGGCGAAGGGCCACCGCAGCCCGCGGACGTCACCGATTCGCGTGGCGATGGCCAGGGGATCCGGTGCGCCGGAGGGCCGGCGCCCCCCAATGGCGACCACCTTCGCGCTCGGGCAGCAGTGACGAAGTTGCCGAATGAACTCGACACCATCCATGTCGGGGAGCGTAAGATTCACCACGACGGCGTCCGCCGGCGTCTCTCCCGAGAACGCGAGGCCGGCATGGCCCTCGTGGGCTTCGATCACCTCGTGGCCCGCCGCCGCCAACACCCGCCGCAGCCCGCTGCGGACGGCGGGCTGGCCTTCCACGAGCAACACCCGCGCCCCACCGGCGGCTTGCCGTCGCTCCGGACCACGCCGGGCCACACCCAACCGGCGCTCGGCTTGTCGACGGTCACTCCCTCCACGGCGATCTCCGGGACCCCGCCGTTCCGTTTCGCAGGGCAGAGACACCTCTCGACGATACATCACTCGTCGCTCGACACCACTCCGAAGGGGAGTCACCGATCGGCGATCGGCGACATGCCTCCGGGACGCGTGACGATTGTCATTGGTAAGCGCGTTCATCGACCATCCATCCGGTGAGCGGCGAACCCACCGCCGGTCCTTGCTGAGTTGAGTGCGATCCTCCCACCGCGCGAGGGAGAGTATCGCCCTCGGGTCTGGATCCGCAAGTTACCCCCCAACGCAGGGAACTTCGGGCCCTGGCTGGTGTGTCGAATAGACACAGCACCCTCTTTTCTGGTAGGTTGCCGCTGATGCACCTCCCGTTCAGACGAAGGCTGTTCCTCGGACTTGTGTTGTTGGGTACGGCCCCGCTGGCCGCCACCCTCGTGGTGCTCGCCCTCCAGCAGCGGTCCGGGGGGTCGTCAGCGGGTCCACGGGCGGCGTTGGACGAGGTGGCCATGAGCGGGCGGGCCGTCATTGCCGCCCTCGACACGTTGCCATTGGATGACAGCGCTCGCGCCGCGCTGGAGACCCACGCCCAGACCATCACGCGTGGAACGACGCTGGCGCGGCGCGCTGAAGCTTTGACCGGATTCGCTGCAGGGTTCCTGGCGCTGATCTACCTCTTGGCGGCCCTCGTGCTGGTCGCCGTGTCGCTCCAACTCGCTCGCCGATGGTCACGGTACTTCTCGGCCCCCATCGAGGAGCTGACCGGCTGGGTTCAGCGGATCCAGCAGCGCCAACCCCTCCCTGACCACGCACAGAGCACCGGGGCTCCCGAATTCGAATCCCTGCAGACCGCCCTCCGGGACATGTCCGAGGCCCTGGAGCATGCCCGGCTCCAGGAGTTGGAGCGAGAACGGTTGGTGGCATTCAGGGAGATCGCCCGGCGGGTGGCGCACGAGATCCGGGGTCCATTGACGTCGTCGCGCCTGGCCCTCGACCAGCTGGGCCGCACGGCGGACGGCTCGCCGCTGTCGGAGTCCGCCATTCAGGTGCTGGGAGACGAAGTGCGCCGGCTGGAGCAGATGGCGAAGGAGTTCTCCGAGTTCGGCCGGCTACCCGAAGGCCCCGAGGCCGACGTCGACTTAGGCCAGCTCCTGGACAGCGTCATCCAGGCCACGGTGCCAGAGGGCATTCCTGTCAGGCGATCCACCGAGACGCAGTTGGTGGTGCACGGGCACTACGAACCCTTGCGCCGGGCGGTGCAGAACTTGCTTCGCAATGCCATCGACGTAACCAGCGACGAGGGAATCACTGTGCATGCAAACCGAACCGAGAACGGTGTGACGCTGAGCATCGGTGACCACGGCCCGGGCGTCGATCCCGAGGTACGTGATCGGATCTTCGAGCCGTACTTTACCACAAAGGAGTTGGGCACCGGTCTGGGACTCGCGATTGTCAAGCAAACGGTGCAAGTCCACCGAGGAACGGTCGTCGTCGTCGACACGCCGGGCGGAGGAGCAACGTTTACCATCGAACTCCCGGTGACATCATGAACCCGCGCGTGCTCATCGTCGACGACGAGCAAAACATCCGGCGGATGCTCGGCGCGCTGCTCGAGCAGCATGACTACGACGTCGACGGCGTGTCGGGCGGAGCCGAGGCGGCGAGCGCCGTCGCATCGTTCGAGCCCGACGTGATTCTGATGGATCTGGTCATGCCCCCTGGTCCAGACGGCATTGCGACACTCGAGCAGCTGCGGCGCGAGCACCCGGATCCAGTTGTGATCATGATGAGCGGGAAGGCTTCACTCAAAGACGCCGTGCGTGCGACCCAACTCGGCGCGTTTCAATTCCTCGAGAAGCCCCTCACGCCCGAGGGCGTCCTCGTGACGGTCAAGGCCGCCCTCGATCTCGCACAGGCTCGGGCGGAGAACCGCGAGCTGCGCCATGCGCTGCAGGCCTCTCATTCCATTATAGGGAAGAGCGCCCCGATCGAGGGTGTCGGCGCTCTGGTCGCCCAAGTCGCCCAGACACCTTCCCGTGTTCTGATCACGGGAGAGTCGGGAACGGGCAAGGAGCTGGTTGCGGGCGCCATTCACGCACAGAGCGAACGACGCGCCAACAAGCTGGTGAGTGTGAATTGTGCGGCGATCCCGCGAGAGCTCATCGAGAGTGAGATGTTCGGGCACGAGCGGGGCGCCTTCACCGGCGCGGTCGGGCGGCGGCACGGGAAGTTCGAGCTCGCCCACCGGGGGACACTGTTTCTCGACGAGGTCGGCGACCTTGGGCTGGAGGCCCAGGCCAAGCTCCTCCGCGTCCTCGAGACGGGCACGGTGGAGCGGGTGGGCGGGGACGGGGAGATCGCGGTGGACGTCCGAGTCATCGCGGCCACCAACCAGGACCTCGATACCCAGGTGGCCGACGGGTCGTTTCGCGAGGACCTCTTCTATCGCCTGAACGTGTTCCCGATTCACGTTCCACCCCTTCGCGACCGACGGGAAGACATTCCGCTGCTCGTAGCCCACTTTGCCGAACGAGTGAGCGAAAAGTGCGGGCGTCCGCCGGCGGCATTCACTTCACAGGCCATCCGACGACTGACCACCCACCCCTGGCCGGGGAACGTCCGTGAGTTGGCCAACATCGTCGAGCGCCTCACAATCATTGCCGGCGGCGAGGAGGTCTCGGCAGCCCACGTCGACGCCACCCTCGGCCCGGCGACGTCCCGCCCGCCCTCGGCGGGGGTTGGGGCATCGGCAGGGCTCACGCAGTCGCTCCAGGACTTCGAGACCGATCTCCTCACGCGGTCCCTCCGCGAGGCCGGAGGCAACGTCGCCGAGGCCGCCAGACGATTGGACACGGATCGGGCAAACCTCTATCGCCGGATGCGTCGCCTGGGAATCGACCCCAACGACACACCTGTGTCTAAATGACACATAAATCCCACGCTCCGACCCATGGTGCTATCACCTAAGTTGTTAAAAATAAAAGGTTTAGCTAGCGCACCAATGATTGGTACGGACCATGCCATAACGGATTCAGTCCACGCGCGCGTAATCGAACGCCGCGCCGGGTACACGCTCCGGAGGTCTGAATGCCGAAAACCGCTCTCATCGTGATTGGGATTGTCTACGGGATCTCGCTCGCAGTCGCTCACGTCGTTCACCATCCGCCGGCCTGGGCCGCGGGGATCACCGTGACCGCCGACAGAGCCCGCACGTTCCGCCTGCTAGGCCACGAGCTCACCCTACGCGTGGACGTGAAACGGGCGCTTCCGGAGGGGGGCCTGGAGTGTGCCGCTCCCGACATCCACCTCCCGGTTCTTGGTGACAACCTCTCGTGGCACGGAGCCACCGACGAGGTTGCGGACTGGCCAAGAACGGGAGCGTGTCGATGAGGATCACACTTCTTCTCGTGGGCGTCTGTGCCGCCATCGGCGCATCGCCCGGTGACGCGGCGGCGGTGCAGGACACCGTGGTCGTCGTCGAGCGGGGTGCCCGCCTCGACGCCGGCTCGAGGGTTGCGCGTGAGGCCGTGGACTTCTTCAACAACCGCGCCATTACGAGAACGTTCGGCACGTTCACCGTGTCGTCCAATGAGGTCATCAGGGGCGACGTGGCCGTCTACAGTGGACCTGTGCGCATCGCGGGCGTCATTCGCGGCGACCTGGTCGTCATCAACGCCGACCTGCGGCTCTCCAGCACCGCAGACATTCGCGGAGACATTCTCGTGGTGGGTGGCGCGGTCTCGGGCATGGACCGGGCGCGCATCGACGGGAACGTGCGAGTGTACGAGTCCTGGGTGGCGGTCCGCCGGGAGGGCAACGAGTTGGTGTTGGAATCCGCCTCGAGAAGGGAGCGGCGGAGTCGTGAACGACCACGGTTTGCCGACGCCCACGCATCGCTCAATGTGTGGCTCGGGGGAACCTACAACCGAGTCGAAGGATTGCCGCTCCACGTCGGGCCGCGCGTAGAGTGGCGCACCCTCGGCAGAACACACTTTCGCATCGAAGGGCAGGTAATTATCCGCACGGCGGGAGACTTCGAGACCAATCGCGAGAGATATGGTTACACGGCAGGAGCAGAGTGGACCATCGCCGGATCTCCCGTCACCCTCGGCGGCCGCGTGTACGACATGGTTGTGCCGATTGAGGACTGGCAGCTCCAGGACGAGGAGATCGGCCTCGCCACACTCCTGTGGCACCGCGACTATCGAGACTACTACGTCCGACGCGGTTATCTCGGGTTCCTTCGGATCGAACCCACCGAGGAACTCACCCTCACGGGAGAGCTGGCTCGCAACGAAGAGACGTCGGCGTTGGCGCGCGACCCGTGGACGCCGTTCCGGAGTGACGAGCTCTGGCGCACCAATCCCCTGATCGACGAGGGCACCTTCACCTCGATACGGGGCATCCTCGAGTGGGATTCGCGTCCCTATCGCGGGTCCCTTGCTTCGGGCTGGCTCGTGCGCGCAGAGTGGGAACGAGGCAAGAGTGACGACGTCACGCCGCAGGTGCTTCCCCCGACGGTCCGGGATCCGCTGCCTGTCACGGGCCCCTACCAGTACGACCGGTTGTTCATCGACCTGCGCCGGTACGAACGCATCGGATGGAACGGACAGCTGCGCCTTCGAGCGGTGGGTGCCGGGGTGATCGGCAACAACGATCCGCTGCCGATTCAACGGCGGCTGTCTCTGGGCGGTCCCGATCCCATGCCCGGGTTCGAGTTCCGGCAGTTTGCGTGCAACGAAACCGTGGCGGACCCGGCGCGACCCGCGCTGTGCGACCGCATCGTGCTCTTCCAGGCCGAGTTCCGCGGCAATCTCTCCCTCAACCCCAGGTCGCGCGGATCGCGGAGCCGGCGGAGCGAACGCCGTGGACGGGACCACTGGTTCGACCAGTGGAATTGGGGCGACTGGTACTGGTTCGCTGGCCCGACCATCGTGCTGTTCGGCAACGCGGGAACCGGTTGGCAACACGATATCGATGATGGTCCCGGAAAGCTCCAAGGAGACGTGGGAGCCGGTATCGAGTTCGGCAGCTTTGGTGTGTACGGCGCAAAGGCCCTGACCGAAGGCGAGCCACTCCGATTCTCCCTGCGCATTCACCGGCGATTCTGACAATGAACAAGGGGAAACAAACACGGAATCCGACGTGAGCCTCGCGTGTTGAGACGGACAGCGGCGATCTTCGCCTGCTGCATCGCTCTCACCGGCAGCGCGTCGGCGCGGCAGCAGCCTGACGTAGTAGTGGAACTGCGCCCATCCAACGACGTCCCAAATGTGGCGGTGAGAGTCACCGCGCTGCTCTCTGATGTGCGGTTCCTGAACGCAATGCGTTCGGGATTCCCACTATACGTCGAGTTCGAAGTCGAGCTGCGTCACTCGCGCTCGAATTGGTTCGATCCCGTGGCGGACCGCAGCTACTGGGAATACGTCGTGCTGTACGATCCTGTGCGGGATACGTTCGTGTTCGAGGACGGAGACGGGAGTGAGGAGGTCTCCGGGGAGGCCGCCCTGCGGCAAAAGCTGGGAACCGTCTACCTCGTCGGGCTGACACCCGACGACAACGGAACGTTCTATTACGAGGCGACCGTGAACGCCCGCACACTTTCCGATGAGGATGTGGACGAGGTGTTCGACTGGCTCAAGGGCGACAGCGATACAACGACCGTCCAACGGCGCGGCGTCGTCACAAGAACGGCGCGCCGGCTGCTGGTCCAAATGGCACCCCTGCCGCGGCTCAAGATGTCGGGGAAATCACAGCGTTTCCGCTGGCCGCGACAACTCCCTCTACCGAATCCACCGTCCCAATAGTCAGTGCGGCGCCGAAGGGCTGTACAGCATTTTCACTCCCCTTCACAATGACGTAACCCCAGTTTCCCCTTTCGGTTACCAACAGTACTGTCAGATTCCTTGCCACCAGAGGTGGCGCATTTCGACGTGTGGGTGACTTCTCACATGTGACTTAGATCATCGCGCTCCGTCGAGCCAGAACACACCGTTGGCTGCATTCGTACCGGCGGCGGCTCGGCCGCGACCGGGCGTGTTGCTCTACGGGCCTTGTTCCCTCTAAGGAGTCGCCATGCTTCAGGCAACGCAAAACCTCGTTCCTCAGGAGTGGAGCGGGACGTTCGAGTTGTTGGCTACGCCCATCTCGTGGATTCCCGCGTGGCATACCGCGATGATCAACTTCGCGTGGTACGGTACCTCTGCCCCAGAGGTGCTGCTCAAGCGTGTTCTCGTGTTGCTGCCAATGCTGTTACTCATCGCAGCGATATGGTCCACAATGGTGTCGCTGTACACGCTGCCGTTCCGCTCCGCCCGCGGTGGCTTTCTCACCTCTATGTTCGCGGCGTGGTGGGACGCAGGACGCACCATCTGGTTCTACTGGGCCGGCATGGTCCGGGTCGGCATAGTCCTGGTCGGATGGATCAAGGGTCTGGTGCGCCTGACGTTAGCCCTACTCAAGAGCGCATTCCAGTCGCCGCTCAACTTCCTCGACTGGACCTCGAGGAGCTACTTCAAACCAGGTGTTCCCTGGGTGGCGTTCCTCGGCCTGCTGGTGTGGTCGGTCGTCGAGGCGCTGATCTTCACGTACACACTGCGCCCCACGATGACGGAAGTCCTTGCTGGCATCACGGGCTTCGAGCCCAATGCCGCGCTGATGACGCCGATCTTGTGGTTCTTCCTCTTCTTCCTGATCCTCGGCAGCTTCGCGTGCATTCAGGTCTTGGGTGACGCCATGCAGAAGCGGCAGGTGGGACAGATCCTCCAGATGGTGCTCGTCGAGCTTTCCGTCATCTTCTTCGAGGTCATGTTCCTCTATCGGGAGATGATCGACGCCCTGACGCCGTGGATCGCCCAGCAGACGAACGAGCGGCTTCAACTCGGCCTGTGGGCCACCTTGTCGCTCGCGGCATTCGGATGGGTTGGCGTACGCGGCATGACGTGGTTCCTGTTCGGGCGGTTCGGCACGCCCGCGCTGTTAGCCATTCTCGGCAGGGAGACGGTGAAGCAGGACGGCCCGATGATCGCGAGAGAGGTGAGCGTGGACGCGATGAAGGGTCCCATAGCAGCGCTCAAGGCCGAAACCGAATGGTTCCGGGCGGAGGCCCGCAAGGTGTTCGAGTTGCTGTCGCTTCCAGTGCTCCAGCTGTTGGCCGCCGCGGTGAACTTCGCGGTCGTCACCGTCACGTCGCGACCGATGTTCAGCCTGCCGTTCGCCAGCTTGGATGAGGTGTTGGCTGCGTCGCCGAGGTCGGGCGGCTCGAAAAAAGCAAAGGCTGCCAAGGTGGACGCTCCGATCCAATTCCACGGGGGGGCCGCACAATGAGACCGCCAGTATTGCTCCAGCGCGGAGCGGCACTCGCACTCGCAGCGACGCTTGCGGCTTGCACGCCCGTTGAGGACGACAGTCGTAGGCCCCGATCCACGCTGGTGATCGGGATCGACGTGAGCGGATCGTTCGAGACGACAGGCAACTACGATGACGCCATCGAGTTTGCGTCACATTACCTGTACGGTCACCTCAACGGCCTCGGCGAGCTGTCGGTTCCGTCCGCCGTGTTCGTGGGTTCCGTAGGGGGAGAGCGGCCGGGCGAGACCAAGTCGTTCCAGCCCGTGCATGCGTTCCAGGGCAAGAGCCCCGAGGAGATCGCCGTCGTGTTGCGAGAGCTGTTTCCGTCCCAGGACGGCTTCACGGACTTCAATGCGTTCTTCGATCGCGTGGCCACCTTGGTCAAGCGGCA
>JBDHAF010000080.1:0-17436 GCA_039588255.1 Gemmatimonadota bacterium
GCCGAGATTCAACTTGCTCTTGCTGAGCGGTTTCGCGGCGGTGGCACTCACCCTTGCTGCAGTCGGTATTTACGGTGTGATCTCGTATTCGGTGAGCCAGCGGAGCCACGAGATAGGGGTTCGGATGGCGCTGGGCGCGGAGACAGGCCACGTGATCGCGATGGTGCTCCGCCAGGGCTTTGGGGTGGTGGCGCTCGGGTTGGGAATCGGGACGGCGGCCGCGCTGGGACTCTCACGCCTCATGTCCAGTCTGCTCTTTGGCGTGAGCGCCACCGATCCCCTCACCTACGTGCTGGTGGGTGTCGGTCTCGCAGGAGTGGGCGTGGCCGCGTGCTACCTGCCGGCTCGCCGGGCGACGCGCGTGGAGCCCGTGCACGTGCTGACGTCGGAGTAGGCGGTTCGAGATCGTCGTGTCGCGAGACCCCGCCCTTTGGAGCGGGGCGCACCGTTTGTCCCTGTAGCGCGCGTCGGTTCGCAAGAGCTTTGTGCCGCGGGTCCAGAGCGGAGCGCACCGTTTGTCACTGCAGCGCGCGTTGGTTCGCATGGTGGGCCATGTTGAGATCTTCCCTTGAAGAGAACCGCAGCGCGCGGAAGGGACAAATGGTGTGCTCCGCTCATCCAGCCACCCCGTGGGGTTCGCATGGTGGGCCATGTTGAGATCTTGCACTGAAGGAGAACCGCAGCGCGCGTAAGGGACAAATGGTGTGCCCTGCTATTCCAACCATCCCCGCGGCGTTGGTTCGCATGGTGGGCCATGTTGAGATCTTGCACTGAAGGAGAACCGCAGCGCGCGTAAGGGACAAATGGCGTGCTCCGCGACCTGAGCCAACCCCGCGGCCTACTCCCGACTCATGATCCAATCCCAATGCGCCTCGGCGCGCTCGACGACGGCGTCCACGTGCTCGTGGAGGAGCAGTCCGCGCTCGGCCAGCGCTTCGGCGGCCTCGCGGGCCGCTCGCAGGAAGTCGTCTTTGTCTCGATACAAGGTCTCGATGCTGGGCCGTGTGTCGCCGGTGCTCCTCCGCTCGGCCTCCGTCTTCGCCAGCGGTATGTACGTACCGACGAAGTCCGTGAGCTCGTCCGTCCCGCCGGGGTAACCCACCCGCAGGTTCCACGGCGCGTACGTCGCCAGCGGCGCCAGAATCTCCACCGCAGGAACCCCACCCCGCTCGTTGCCGAACCGGTCGACCTGGGGCACCATGACCGGAAAACGACGGCCCAACTCTGGGGGCTGGATGTCCACGATCCCCTCGGCCCACCGGGGACCGTAGTCCGCACGATACGCGTCGTGGGTGACCGTCGGGAAGTCCACCCCCTTCAATTCGGGGAACTCTACCTCATCGAGGGGAACCAGGGTGCCGCGGCTGACCCTCGGATACCTGCTGGGCGGTGGATCGCTGGCATCCCACACCCAGTCTATCATCTGCACCAGCAGCGCCCGCAGCGTGTACTGGAAGTTGAGCGGGTTGCCGCGGTACGCATCGGAATTGGGCATGCGACTGTTGTCCGGCGGCGGGAACCGTCCGATGAAGTGCTGTCCGCTCGCCAAGTGGTACACGCGCTCGTTGGGATACAGCTCGATGTCCCCACGCCCGTCCACCGTGGCGTGGATCAGGGACGCGGCGCGGCCCCAGTATTCGTAACCGGAGTTTGTGTAAAAGACCCGCGGGAGATGAGCGTCATTGTGCTGATCAGCGAACAACCCGTCGGTCAAACCCGTCTCCGGGTCGGTCTGCGCTCGGCTCGTGAACGGAAAGATGTCCGTGGGATAAAAGAAGGCCGAGTAGCGATGCGCGTCGCGGGACGGTTGGGCGAAGCGATGGTTGAAGCTGCCCCGACCGGCGCCGGCCGTATGCGCCATGATGCCGTCGTAGACCTTGCGACCACGTTCGTCGGTGTTGAAGCCCTGGTACAGGAAGTGGCGTAAGAAGCGGCCGGTCTGGGAGATGCCGATGGCGATCCCCCGGTCGACCTGGAACGCCGTGTCGTCACTGTACTTGGCGTGTGACATCATGTCGCGGACGATCGCGAGGCCGAGACCGACCACCACCGGATTCTCGGCCATGTACACCATTTCGTAGATCTTCCCCGCGTCGAACCCCTTCTCCATGTAGACACTGGTGAGATCATCGACCACCCGACCATCCTCTTCCCGGGCAAAGCTCCATTCGTCCCGCGGAACTACCTGCCGCGGCGCCATGCGGCCGTCCCGCACCGTTAGGACATTGTCGGGGCTGGACGGATCGGCCACGGGATAGGCGATCTGGGCGCGGTGACCGAGCCCCAGCGTGTTGGTCGCCCGATCGACGGTCCAATCGCTTCGGACGAGGCCCTGAATCGGTCCACCCGCCACGGCCACCGGGAGGTGGGACTTCATGATGAAGTCCCGATCGGGCACGTCGTGTTGCCACCCCACCCAGATCAACGTGAGACCGTGTCGCATCAGCAGACCGTCACCGACATGCTCCTCCAGCTCGGGGTTGCGCGATCCCCGTGCCCCGTTGAAGTAGGAGAGGACCGCCTTGCCTCCTCGGTTGCTCACCTCGAGGAGTGCCGTTCGGGCACCGCGTGTGGGATCCTTGGGCTGCAGCACCATGAAGTTGGCCCACGCCTCCACCAACCCATCGGCGTTTCGGGGCGCCCGGGCGAGATCCACGATGCGGGCGTTCATCGGATTGTCGGGGTCGAACACGAAGTACACCCGGCCGATGATCTTCTCGTAGGCCCCTACTCCCCCAAACGCACGTCCATCCAGCACGTCTGCCCGCTCATCGATGACCACCCGAACGACCTCAGCCCAGAGGCCGGCGGGACTTCCCATGACCAGCATGCCGAGCACGAGGGATACGAGGAAGCGTTTCATAGCGACGCTCGTGGCAAGAGCGATTTGGGAGGGATCGGTCAGTTCAGCTCTTCGAACTCGCGAATCTCGAACTGCGCGGTGTCGTTGAACCGGCTCCGGCTGAGATCGACGCTTACGTCCCTGGGATACCCCAAATCCTCATCGTACGCGATGTCGATCTGCACTGCATTCTGATTGATGGCGTCCTGAATGAGGTCGAACAGCTGCTCGATCGTCAGGAAGGCTCCCTCGATCGTCTCCTCTACCGGCTCCCCGGTTTCGATATCGGCCACCTGGTCGAGGGTGTCATCCTTGACCGTGATTCGCACGGGGACCAGGAACTCGACGCTGCAGTTGAAGCAGAGACGCTGGAACCGCATGCTGTAGTCGCTGATTCCCGCAGCATCCCACATCGCCCGATGGGTGTCGAGCGCCCCTTGGCGGTCCTGGTCGGGGCTGGAGAAAATCACGCAGCCGCTCAGCAGCGGCAGCAATGCTAATAGAGCCTTTAATCGCATCCTGAATTATCACGAATTCTGCAGCGAGGCGCTAGCGGCTCAGGGCACTCATTGTTCGGCCGGTCGCCACCCTGGAGCCTCGAGGGATGTGTCAGTTGAACTGAGAGTGTGTCGTCGAGATACGGTTGCTGCCCTCTCGTCTCGCCTCTTGGAGGGCCGCGCTTGCGGCCTCGAGGAGCCCCTCGGGGGTTTCAGACGCCTCCGGAACCGATGCCACGCCGAAGGAGCACGTGAGCAGATGTTCCCCCCCGGCCCAGTCGAAGATCTCCTCGCTCACCGCGATTCTCACCCGCTCCGCCACCTCGAAGGCGTGGTGGAACGGTGTGTCGGGCAGGAAGAGCGCAAAATCTTCGTCGGTCACTCGGGCCGGGACGTCGTAGTCTCTCAAGCTCCGACGGAAGATCCGGGCCACGTGCTTGAGCGCCGCAGTGGCCGCCGGAGGCGCAAGGGAGTCCAGCTGATCCACGTTGACACTCAGGAGTGAGCACGGTCCGCTTGCGTGCTCCCGCATGGCGTGGTCCAGAGCGTGCTTGTTTGGCTGCCCTGTCAACTCGTCCGTCATCGCGCGGTGCCTGGCCGCGTACAGATCCACCGTGCGACCCAGGATGGGCCCTGCCGTATCGGCCAAGCCCCTCACCTGCTCCATCACCTTCGGATCGATGGTCTCGACACCGTTGAAGACGACCAGCGCCCCCACCCCCTGGCTGCCGTCGCTGAGCGAGTAAACCTCCCCCCGCTCCTCCCGCCGGCGACGGTTGTAGCGGCGGGTCCCGAACAGCTCACCACCCTCGCCCGCCGCGGTGATGGCACCAATGCATGCACGACCCACGACCGAGGTGGGCGCGATATCCATCCGCATCAGCCGGCGATCCGCTCCGGCGGATACGGCGGTCACCGACGCCTGAAACGTCAGCGGATCCCTGGTCACGACGGCGGTGGGGTAATTCGTGAGCCTCCGCGCCGCCTCGCACAGGGCAGCCCCCAAGCCCTCGATAGTGTCAGGCGTGAGCCACTCCGGCGGGGACCGTGGCTCCGGCGCCGTTCTCTCTCCGCTGGTGCGGCTTACCACGAACTCGGCCAACATCCGCCGCAGATCCACCGAGGCGGCACGCACCGTGTCGGCGTCCACAGGATGGGCGAACAGCACGGCGCCGCCGAGCCGTCCGTCGCCGAACGCGACGATGATGGTGTCCTCCCTAATCACGTGCTCGCGGCGCTCCGCGAGCGCCAGCGACGCCATCATCACCGTACGCTCGATCAACTTGGGAGGGGGGGACGGTGTGGACTTGGACCAAACGGGATCGTCATCCTGCTCAATCACGCACGCTGCGTGCGCCCCATGTGCCCGACGAATGAGGTCGAGGACGTGTCGGATGTCTGCCGGAAGCGTGGCGAGACCGGACGCCAAACGACGCCGTTGGCGGAGCCAGGGGAGTCCTATCACGGCCAGCACCATGCCTCCGGCGACGCCCGCCAGAAGGGCTACGATGGTGCTCATTGAGCTTCCTCCGCTGATCGGGATTGTGCACCGCTCACGGGGCCGAAGACAGAGCATCCCAGAGGGCACGTGACAGGGCTGGGTAATGTTGTGCCAGAAGCACCGTGGAGTCAAATCTATCGCCTCCCCTCGCCACCCTGCCACTCAACCCGTATTGTTAGGCAACTTCAGTTCCGTGCGTGTTCGAACCACCCACGATTGCGTTCGAGTGTCGACGGAGAAACTGCACGGCGGCAATGACACCCTCTGCGATCAGCCCGCGATGACAACCGGATCCTCGCTACACGATTTCAAAACCCTCATTCTCTCGTTCCATCCCGTGATTGCCATCGAGACCGTCGAGGAAGACCGGGCGGCGGATTTGGTCAAACGAGTCGCCGCGGAGCTGAACATGCCAGTGTTCGACTGGTCGGTGACCCAGGGCTTGGTAAAGCTCCCGGGAACCCAGTCCATGCACGGCACAGCCGAACCCTTGGGTGTCGTGCGGCACATCGAGGATCTCACCGTCAAAGCCGTCTTCCACCTCAAGGATTTTGCACAGCACCTCGGCAACGCAGCCGTCGCACGAAAATTCCGAGAGGTGGCCCAGAGCTTCTCACGCAAGCTGTCCACGATCGTCTTGACCAGTCCCAAGTTCGACTTGCCGGACGACATCGAGCACAAGGTCGTGCGCTTCGACCTGCAGCTCCCCGATCTGGAAGAGATCGAAAAGGCCATTCGGCCGGTGATCCAGTCATTAGTGGCGTCGCATGAAGCCGAATTCGAGCTCAGCAACGACGACTTCAAGCAGCTCGTCACCGCCCTCAGCGGCATGACATCGAATCAGGCCCGACAGATCATTGCCTATGCCGCGTTGCACGACGGGAAGTTGGGGCCCGACGACGTGTCCCGCGTCATCGAGCGCAAAGCACAAATCATTCGGGACGGAGGGCTCCTCGAGTACTTCCCCGCCGAAGACAACCGGTTCGAGCTGGGCGGGTTCGCCAATCTGAAAGAGTGGTTGGCCCGCGCCCGCGTGGGCTTTTCCGCGGAGGCGGCCGCGCTCAATCTCCAACCGCCCAGGGGGATCCTCATCGTCGGCGTGCAGGGATGCGGGAAATCCCTGGCGGCCAAGGTCATCGCAAGAGAGTGGAAACTGCCACTACTCAAGCTCGACGCCGGGCGGCTGTTCGACAAATACGTCGGCGAATCGGAGAAGAATTTCCGCAAGGCGATCGCCATGGCCGAGTCGATGGCGCCGGCCGTGTTGTGGATCGACGAGCTGGAAAAAGCCATGCCCAGCGGCGGAGGCGAGACACAGGACGGCGGCCTGAGCATGCGCATCTTTGGCGCGTTTCTCACATGGCTTCAGGAAAAACAGCACCCCGTGTTCGTGGTTGCAACAGCCAACGACCTGTTCAACATGCCTCCCGAGCTCCTCCGCAAGGGACGGTTCGATGAGATCTTCTTCGTCGACTTGCCGACGGTGGCGGAGCGGCGTGCCATATTCTGGATCCATCTGCAACTGCGAAAACAATCCCCGGACGACTTCGATGTAGATCGTCTCTGTGCGGCCTCCGACGGATTCAGCGGAGCCGAGATCGAACAGGCGGTGATTGCATCGCTGTACCGGTCGCTACACCAGAAAAGACCGCTGGACACGGAATTGATTCTCAAGGAGCTGGATGAAACCGTCCCGCTTTCCGTCTCGCGGCAGGAGGATATCACCCGACTGCGCGAAACCGCGCGAGGAAGGTTTGTGAACGTCAATTGACAGATCGGGGATTCCATCATGATGAATTTCTCCCATTACCGTACCCACGTCGGCGAAGACCCTGAGAAGTTCTACAAGTCTACCGTCTTCGAGGGGACCGGACTGAAGCTCGGCACCAACTGCCTGGAGTCGGGTCAGTCACAACCAGAGCACGTGCACGTTGACCAAGACAAGTTCTACTATGTCGTGGAGGGCCACGGCGAATTCGTGGTCGGCGAAGAAACCCGTGCCGCCGGCGTAGGCATGGTGGTGTGGGCGCCGGCAGGCACCAAGCATGGCGTGACCAACAACGGCAGTACGCGGCTGGTGTTGCTAGTGGGCATGGCGCGGTCGCAACCGGAAGAAGCTCCCACCTCAACACCTTTGAGCACAAGGAGGCCATTGATGCCAACCAAGCGGGTACGGAGATCGGCCAAGCGCGCAGCGCGCAAGGTCAAGAAGACCGCGAAACGCGCCAAGAAAGCCGTGGGCCGGGCCAAGAAGAAAGCCGCCAAGACGGCGAAGAAAGCGAAGAAGGCCGCCAAGCGCGCTCGCAAGGCCGTGAAGAGCGGAACCAGGAAAGCCAAACGCACCGCCAAGCGCGCTCGCAAGGCCGTGAAGAGCGGAACCAAAAAGGCCAAACGCACCGCCAAGCGGGCCAAGAAGGCGGCAACCAGCGCCAGAAAGAAGGCCTCGAAGACCGCTAGGCGCACCAAGCGAGCCCTGAGCGCGGCGCGCAATCGTGCAGCAAAAACCGCAAAACGCGCCCGCAAGGCGGTCAGGCGAATCAAGAAGAAGCGATGAGGGAGAGAGCGGGCGGCGTCGGCCGCCCGCTCGAACACCGCGTCTATCGCAGATCGAGGGAGTGCTTGGTAACGAGGTCCTGGTAGCTGAGGAAGCCGTTGGACTCGTGCTCTCGGGCAAAGCTCTCCATCGTCTGCAAGACCTGGGTGCTGTAATACCCGGGCACTGCCTGCGGATGGCGCATACGAAACATCCCACCGAAGACGCTCCGGATGATCACGCCCTGCTCGGAGCGCGGTAAACCTACCAAGTTGTCCGCAAACTGTCGGAACGCGCCATCACCCATCACATAGAACTCGACGTTGGACGTGTAGAACGCCGACACCTGTTGGCCAATCTCGCTGAGATAATCCCCGATGGCGCCCACGGCGTGACGTCCCGCGAGGTTGCCCACCACGGGGATCACGCGATTCGCGTGTTGCATGGACTTCACGGCCTGAAAGTCCGCTTCCCGTGCAAGGTAGTTGACCTGCTTGCCCGTCAGGTCCCGCTCCAGCAGCAGTTGCCGGAACGTGGGGTAATAGGGCTGGGGCGCCCTGCCGAACGAATTGAAGCGCAGGCCCAGGCCGGCTCGGATGAACGTGTCGTGGAATCGGCGAATCGTCGCCCGGTCGGCATCGGACAACTCTAGTCCGAATCCCAGCACCCGTTCGTCGATGCGCTTCCGGTATTCGTCCACGAGATCGGGACGCGCCGGCTGTCCATCGAAGTACTCGACCAGATCTTGAATACTCCGGCCGCTCCACTGCGCGGCATCATCGGGAATCGGCCGGCCAAAGAACATGGCCAGATATTCCACTCTGTTGCCCGATAGCTCGAACAACGCCTTGTACAGGAGATGATGTAGCAAATTGTCGCGGCGGATGTCCACGATGAACGCGATGCGCGGCCGGATTTGGGCGATGTACGAGAAATTCTGACTGGGTCCGACACCTAAGTACGCGCCGCCCGTAACTCCCATCTCCCGCATCTTGCCCATCACGTGGAGATAGGACGTCTCGTTGGAAATGAGGTTGTCGGTGTCGAAGTACCCGTCCGGCTCGGATAACTGCTGGACGAGGCGGGCAAAATCCGACTGCGTCGACCGTGCGGCGGGGGTTTGGCCGTTGCAGGCGCCCGCCGCGAGCACGAGTGCAACAGCCGGCGCGAGAACTCGCAGCGCCGTCTTCATCGGGAAAGCCATCGGCCATCTTACCCGAGAACCGATCGTTTGGTAAGAAGCCTTCACCAGGACCCTCCCGCTAACGCTTCATCGTCACTTCCCCAACCGTTATCTTTCGTGGGTAACGACAGGTATGCGCCGAAATGGCCTATCCCAAGAAGCATCGGGGCAGACGCAAGGTCGGCAGCAAGCGGCGTCGCATGCGTCGCAAGCAGCGTAAGGGACACAAGTGACGGTGACGTAGTTGGCCGATCGACTGCCAACCAAGTTGAATGCGCTAGAGGGTCAGAACCGAATTGAGGTTTTGACTTTGAGTCCCGGTTTGCCCTTGGGCGAGAAGTTGATTCGCAGGCTGTTGAGGAGAGGATCACCTAGATCGGTCACCAGCGCCAGCACGTTCCCCAGCACGTAACCCAGGCCACCAGCAACAACCGCACCGGCCACCGACGCCTCGGTCGGGGAGAGCGTCCCGTAGCACTCGATGTCGTCACACCCCATGTCGCGACCCGCCAACAGGGCGGGACCTAAAGCCATTCCCAGCAACCACCCCGCGACCGCCCCGGCCTGTCCACCCGCCGCCGTCTGGCTCAGCGGCCCCGGCGCGGCCGGCGCCGGCCGCTCGAAAACGAACCGGATTCCTTCGGGGCGCACTTCAGACGGTGCCACCAGCCACGAGACCTCGAGCCGCACGGGGAAATCCCCAAGCCGGCCGGATACTCGGGGCCCCTGGGCCAGCACCGCGGAGGGAATTCCCCACGCTGCAATGACGAATAGGGCGACCATCCGCATGTCTCGAATCCTCGCCGTTGAGACACGAAAAACGCCGGCTCACCGAGCCGGTTGGGTACTCGACCTCAACTTGCGCCTATGGGAGAGGAGGAATCTGTGTTGGGAACGGTGCTTTTCTCGTGACTTGCGTCACAAGCGGGCGCCGATGGCCCTAAAAGGCGTAGCGCAGCGTAAACCGGAAGGTCTTCGAGGCCTCCCGCAAGCGGGGGCTGAGCTGCTCGATCGTCCGCCGATCATTGAACCTTTTGAGCACGCTCGTCCGTGAGACGGAAAAGCCAAACCGTCGGGTCACGGCCGGCCTCCACTGAAACAGGCTCGCCTCGAGCTTTCTGAGGAGGCTGCCTCCGGTGGTCTCCACCAGCACGATGGCGCCGGTCATCACCGCATTTCGGCGTGCGGCCGATGTAGTGGCCGGACCGGCCTCGGATCTCGCAGTCTCGAGCGCCGGAACCCTGGTCAACCCAGGGCGAATCCCGAGACTCACCCGGGCTGTTTGGCACAACGCGGTCCCCGGCTGGGTAACCACAGCTAGGGTAATAGCACCGGCGACCAGACATGCACGATTCACGTAACGGCGTTCTCCTGTAATTCCGGCTCGACCCGCTATGATATCGGAAGCTAGAGAGGACAGATCAAGCAACCATCAATTCTCGGCATGGGCCCCGTCAAACGCAAGGTTTAACGAATGGATACCGAAGATCTGAAGCCCGACCGACCGAAGCTTCAGCGCCAGTGGGAGTTCCAGGACCCGGCGGCGGTCGAGATGCGGCGGCTCCGGAATCGGACCTTCGCCTGGGCCACCGCCATCGTGGCCGTCGTTGCCCTGGGCGGCCTCTGGGTCCGAGGCGGCGCCGACGAGCGGGCCCGGAATCGAGCGTACCGGACGGTCGTGGAGGCAGATCTCGTTCGCCTGGTGGACGCCCAGGACGAGTTCCTTTCCGAGAACGGCCGTTTCGGATCGCTGACAGACCTCGGCGTCGGATTCATCTCGTCCCAAGGGGTCAGGGTGCGCATCCACCAGGCGGACGGCGCCGGCTGGAACGCCAGCGCGTGGCATCTCCGCACGTCGAGGATCTGCACCATCACCGTCGGATCGGGGCCGGCAGCGGTCTCAGACCATCCCAGTGGCGAGCCGATCTGCCGGTGACCGCCCAACGCTAAAGACTCCTTACTACACAACGCCCCTCTTCTGCTGCCCGTACTACCGGCAGAGGCGCCGACGCGTCGTCGGCGCCGTCGAACATCCACCACCGTGTGATCCTCATGAACCGACCAGTGGCGGTACTCGGATGCGCATGCGTCGCACTCCTTGCCATTTCTCCCACGGCCTTGGCGCAGCAGATTTCAGAACAGGAGCAGGGGATCAAGGTCTTCCTCGACTGTCCTCCGTTCATTTGCGACTTCGACCACTTCCGCCGGGAAGTCGCGTTCGTGGACTACATGCGCGACCGGCAGGACGCCGACCTCCACGTCTTGGTCACCACCCAAGCCACGGGGGGTGGAGGACGCGAGCACCGGCTGCACTTCATCGGGCTGCGGCAGTTCGAAGGCAGGGGGGACACGCTGCTCTACGCGTCGCGCCAAACCGACACCGACGAGGAGATCCGGGGGCGCCTGACGCAGGTCTTCAAGATGGGACTGATGCGCTATGTCGTGGGCACGGCCCTTGCCGACGACATCGCCATCACCTTCCGTGCACAACGCCGGCAACGCCCGCCCGTTCCAGTGGACGATCCGTGGAATCTCTGGGTCTTCCGCGTACGGGTTGGCGGCGAAGTAGAAGGTGAGGACCGACAGAGCTCCTACTCGGCCAACGGGTCGCTCTCGGCGAGCCGCGTCACCGAAGACTGGAAACTCGATTTTGAGGCGACCGGCAGGTACACGCGAGACCGGTTTGAGCTCAGCGACGGCGAAGAGCTGATCAGCATCATCAAGGACTACGAATTCGAAGCCCTGGTCGTGAAGAGCCTGGGACCCCATTGGTCCGTCGGCACAAGGCCCTCGGTATCCCAATCCACCCGACTGAACCAGGACATCGCCCTTCGCATCGGTCCGGCGTTGGAGTACAGCCTCTATCCTTACTCGGAATCCACCCGCCGGCAGATAACGTTTCTCTATACGATCGGCGTGGCAGCGTTCAACTACGAAGAGCTCACCATCTTCGACAAGATGTCCGAGGTCATGGGAGAACAATCGCTGGAGGTTTCAGCCGATTTCGAGCAGCCCTGGGGCTCCGTCAACGGGTCGGTGGAGTGGTCCAACTTCCTGAACGATTTCAGCAAGCACCGTCTCGAGCTCAGGTCGCGTCTCGATATCCGCATCTTCCGAGGCCTGAGCCTCGACCTGCGTGGCAGCGTGGCACGGGTCAAGAACCAGATCTATCTCCCACGTGAGGACATCTCCGACGAGGACATTCTCCTGGAGCGGAAGCAGCTCGGGACGGCTTTCGAATTCGACGCCAACATCGGCCTCAGCTTCACCTTCGGCTCCATCTTCAACAACGTGGTGAATCCGCGGATGCAGGAAGAGTCCCGCGGACCTGGCTTTGGAGGCGGGGGAGGGAGGGGGCGCTAGGTTGTGGGAACCCCCGGAACGCCCCGGGGGTTACCCCTGCAATGTTCACGACAGCGTCTATGCATTGGAGGGGACCGATGATCAACTCACGAGCGAGATCGGTGGCCGTCGCCGTCGGGCTGGCTGTTGTCGCGGCGGCTTGCGGGTCGGCTGATGGCGGAGACGCCGGCGAAGCTGCCGCGTCCGTGACCGCCGCCGACACCACAGGTGCGGCGATCTGGGCGCACATCCACGAATCCAACTACGCCACCGATTGGCAGTTGTGGCCGGAGAAGGGTCGCCTGTACACCGGCCGGGAACCTCACGGGATGCTGCTCACGACCTATCTCAACGACATCGCCTACGAGGCCCTGACGAGCGGTGCCAGGGAGATGCCGGCCGGCGCCGTCATCGTGAAAGAGAACTACATGCCGGACAGCACCTTGGCCGCCGTCACCACGATGCTCAAAGTTCCGGGATACAACGCCGAGCACAACGACTGGTTCTTCACGAAACACCTGGCCAGTGGCGCGCTCGACAAGATGCCCAACGGCATGGAGATGGAAGGCCGCCTACCAGGCTGTCAGAACTGCCATTTGGGTGTGCGCGCCAACGACTACCTCTTCACGAGTCAATTGGGCAGCGGGCAGTAGCCAGCCACTCGGCACGATCGAAGGGCGGCCGCGCGTGTCGCCCTTTGTCATATCACTCCAGTTCCTGCGAGAAGCGCGCAAGCTCTGCGATCAGCGTTTTGCGTATCGCCTCTTCGCTCGCCGAGTGACCCGCGCAGACGAAGTGCATCCTCGAACCAGGTAAGGAGCGGTGAAGGGTGTAGGCGTCCCGCGGGGGGCAGATGACGTCGTACCGCCCGTGCACGATGGCGGTTGGAATGCCCGCGAGGGCCCCGGCATTGTCGAGGATGTAGTTGTCGGGCAGGAAGCATTGATGGACCATGTAGTGCGCTTCCAGCGGCGCCAATGAGCGATAGTTGTAGTGCTGCAGCATGTCATCCAGGTCGACCGACGCCGGATCGAGCTTGATGAGGGACAGCTCGTACCGCGCCCACTCGTAGCAGTAGCGCTCACGCAGGTCTTCATCCTGAGACTGCATCTGTTCCAGGTAAAACGATCCGACGTCCCCCCGGCGCTCGTCGGGCACCTGCGCGATGAATCGATCCCACACTTCCGGATACACGAATGCGACACCACCCGCCATGAAGTGGTCGATACTCCCGCGGTCCGCCAGAAAGATGCCACGCAGCAACATCCCCGTGACCCGCTCGACGTGGCGGATGGAGAACACGAGCGAAAGCGTCGATCCCCATGAGCCTCCGAACATCAACACCTTGTCGAGCCCAAAGGCATCCAGCAGTCGGCTGATGTCGTCCACCAGCGCGTCGGTGTTGTTCGCATCGAGGCCGGCGAACGGCTTGCTGCGTCCCGATCCCCGTTGCTCGAACAACACCACGTCGAACACCTCCGGATCGAAGAAGCCCTTGTCCTCCTCGCCGAATCCCGCGCCCGGTCCTCCGTGCACGAACAGCACCGGAAGCCCACCCGGACGTCCGTACCGCTCGTAATACAGGTGATGGCCGTCTGTGACCTCGAATTCGCCCTTCTCGTACGGCGAGTGCGTTCCGTCGCTGGTTGTCATGGTTCCTCTGTCGCTCAGGAGACACGGCCCCAGATGTCGCCCACGGTGAAACCTTCCGGAAACGGGTCTTCATCGTCGATGACGTAGTGACTCAAGCTCGTGATCCACGCCCGCCCGCTCAGCGTGGGCACCACGGCGGCGTGCTCGCCGACCTTCGTCTCACGCAGGAGACGCCCCGTAAAGAGCGTCCCCAACACGCTTTCATGACAGAAGTCCTGGCCGAGGCCGAGCTGCCCCTTTGCATGGAGCACGGCCATCTTCGCACAGGTCCCCGTCCCGCACGGCGAGCGATCCAACGCTCCTCCCCACGTGTGGGGCTTCCCCCAGTCGCCGGTCCCAGTGGACACCACTACCGCATTCCTCCGATGGGCCTCCGGATGGATGGGCGGGCCCGACAGCTGGCTGATGGAGATGCCTGCGATCGCCGGATTCTCAGGGTGGACCACCGGGAGCTGCTCGGCGGCCGCCGCGCGGATCATCTCCCCGACCCGGGCGATCTCCTTCCCCTCGTCGGGCACCAATCGAATGCCGAGGGCGTCGGCGTCGGCGATGACGTAAAACATCCCGCCCCAGGCCACGTCGACCGTCACCTGTCCCAACGTGGGAACATCGATTGCGGCATCGAGGTGGGTGGCAAAGGCCGGAACGTTTTGGAAGGTGACGTTGGTGACCTTGCCGTGGGACACGTCGGCGCGCACGCCGATGAGACCGGCCGGCGTCTCCAGCGTCAGCTCCGTCACGGGCTCGTGAACCGGTACCATTCCCGTCTCGACCAACACCGTCGTCACGCAGATCGTGTTGGTGCCGGACATGGCGGGGTACTCGGTCTGCTCCATGATGACGAACCCCGCATCCGCATCAGGACTCGTGGGCGGCAGTATCACGTTGCAGCACATTGCCGGATAGCCGCGCGGTTCCCGCAGCATGCGCTTGCGCAAACCGTCCGCGTGCTGCTCCAGAAAGGTCATCTTCTCGAACATCGTCTTGCCGGGAACGTCCAAGACGCCGCCGGTGATAACCCGGCCCGGCTCACCACAGGCGTGTGCGTCTACGGCGGTGATCACGCTGGAGAGGCGCATGGCACAGTCCTCTACCTTGGGGATTCGGCTGCGGATCGGGTTGGACCCTGCGATCAGCGCCAAAGGTACTCACACCATGTTAGAATTGCCTGCCATGGATCCGCGAGTGGAACGAGTCCTCGGACGGGACAAGCATATGCGACGCCTCATGAGGAGCATCGCACCGGCCCCCATCGGCAAGCGGCCCCTGTTCGAGGCGCTCGCCCGAGCCGTGGTCTCTCAGATGGTCTCCGTGCATGCCGCACGGGCGATCCTCGGGAGGATCGAGGAACGCGTCGGCTTGGACCCGGACCGGTTGGCCCGCGTGCGACGCCGCACCTTGTGGAACCTGGGACTTTCCAAGGCGAAAACCGACTGCCTCCGTACGGTTGCCCAGCAGATGGTGCGTGGCGAGCTGGACGGACTGCCTCACCTTTCCGACGACGAGGTGAACGCGCGACTCGTCGATATAAAAGGCATCGGTCCGTGGACGGCCCAGATGGTGATGATCTTTGCCCTGGGGCGCCGAGGCATTCGGCGATCGGTTCAAACCGTTTCGCAGCTATGCTGCGTGGTACCTCTGGCGTTCCCTGGATGTTGCCTAACCCCCGGAGCTTCGCTCCAGCACCTCCTCCGCGGTGAGACCGTAGAGCGGCGGCGTCTCCACGCCCAGCATGCCGAGCATGAGATAGATCTGGCCACGGTGGTGCACCTCATGCTCCACCATCGCCCGCAGCCACTTCCACGTCGTCATGGCGACCCCAGCCGGCGTGGTGCATTTCCGCCGCAGTGCTTGTTCGTCCAAGCTGCCGAAGATTTCCATCGATTCGGCGTGCAGGTCGCCGAAGTACGTCATCACCGTATCGTACCCGTCGGCCAGTGACCTCGCGTGGCCCGGATACCGGCTCGGGTTTCCCCGTACGTTCTCCGCGAACATGTACCGCTCTGTGCCGGCGAGGTGTCGGATGAGATCCCCGAACGTGAACTTGCCTTCCTGATGCGTCCATTCGAGGTGATCGGGTTGGATGCACGCCACCACCCTGGACGTGCGGGCACGAATGTTCTCGTAGTATTTGAGAAAAGCTCCGGTCGATTGGATTTCCATTGCCCCCTCCGTGTTTGAACTTCCCTTCACGCCCGATTAACCGCCAATACACTGCCACAGGCGATACACTCCCGGACATTGCCAGAGCAGGGACCCTTGCTAGGATTCACCGCAGAAGGCTGTACACCCTCCATCAAAAACGCTTCGGTCAAGGACCGTGGACCAGGGAGGCTCCTGTGACAACCAACCAGGGTGAGGACCTCAACCCCTTCCGCATTGCCCAGCAGCAATTCGATCACGCCGTTCGGTACATCCCGGACCTCAAAGCCGGGCTCATGGATTACCTGAAGCTGCCCGACCGGGTGATCACCGTCGAGTTTCCCATCGAGACACACGACGGCTCCGTCCGCAACTTTGTGGGCTACCGGGTCCTGCACAACCGGGCCCGGGGCCCTGGCAAAGGAGGTATTCGCTATCACCTAGACGTCACTGTGGACGAGGTTCGCGCCCTGGCATCGTGGATGACGTGGAAGTGTGCGGTCGTGGACGTCCCGTTCGGCGGCGCCAAGGGGGGTGTGGTCTGCAATCCAAAGGAGTTGACGGCCAGCGACGTCCGCAAGATCACCCGCCGCTTCATCAGCGCACTGGGCGACAATATTGGACCCCACACGGACATCCCCGCCCCCGATGTCAACACCACCCAGGGGACGATGGCCCACATCTTCGACACGTATGACATGATGCACTCCGGCGAGAACAACCTTCCGGTGGTGACGGGTAAGCCCGTGGACATGGGGGGATCCCTGGGTCGCCGCGAGGCCACAGCGCGGGGCTGCCTCTTTTGCACGCAACAAGCCCTGGCATCCGGATTGGTGGACGGGCTCAACTCCGTGGAGAACGCCACGGTCGTGGTCCAAGGATTCGGCAACGCCGGTTCCATTGCCGCCGAGCTGTTTGCCGAGGCCGGCGCCAAGATCATCGCGGTGAGCGACTCTCGTGGGGGAGTAATCGACACCGGCGGCATCGATCCTGCCGACGCCATCGCGCACAAGCAAAAGACGAAATCGGTGGTGGGTCTCGCCGGGACCAAGAAGATCACCAACGAGGAGCTCCTCGCGGTACCCTGCGACATCCTCATTCCCGCAGCGTTGGAGAATCAGATCCGGGGCGACAACGCGAACGCCGTTCAAACGCGTCTGGTGGTGGAAGCGGCCAACGGGCCGACGACGCCGGCAGCGGACGCCATCCTATACGGTCGGGGCATTCCCGTTCTCCCGGACATCCTCGCCAACGCCGGTGGCGTGACGGTGAGCTACTTCGAGTGGGCGCAGAACATCGAAAACGAGCAGTGGGACGAGGACGTGGTGAACCAGAAGCTGTTGCGGAAGATGAACCGCGCTACCGACGCGGTCATGGAGACGCAGCGGGAGATCAACGGGTCACTCGACAGGCTGAATGGGGCCCGCAAGAAGCGTGGCATATCAGATGGAAAGCTCGAGACTGTCGACCTCCGGACGGCCGCCTACGTACTGGCCATCACGCGGGTCGCGGCGGTCACGCTGGAGCGTGGCATCTGGCCGTAGCGCGAACGACAGGTCGTTCCGAAAACGCCGTCGCGGTTGTCACCGCGGCGGCGTTTCTCATACTTTGTCGACACGTGCGACCGTGGCGGAATTGGCAGACGCGCAGGATTTAGGATCCTGTGGGGAAACCCTTCCGGGTTCGAGTCCCGGCGGTCGCATTGGGAAGTGGGGTTGATCATCGCATCGCTTCGCGATGCTC
>JBDHAF010000081.1:0-29628 GCA_039588255.1 Gemmatimonadota bacterium
CCGCATGGCCTACATCTCGTGTGATCCCGCCACGCTCGCTCGTGACATCGGGCGAATGCCGGCGCTCCGGGTCGGTCGGGTGATGGCCTACGATCTCTTTCCCCAAACCAGTCACGTCGAGACCTTGGCGTTGCTGGAGGCCGGCGGATGAAGTACCAGGTCACGGTTGGGGACAGGCGCTTCACCATCGATATCGACGGTGAAGGCGTCCTCGTGGATGGGCGGAAGGTCAAGGCCCGGTTGGAGCCGGTGCCTCACACCCCGCTGCGCCGGTTCGAGGCGGATGGTCACAGCGAAGTCCTGGCCTTCACCCGCGAGGAGGACGCGTGGCGGATTCAGGCCGGGGGACGCGTGTGGACGGTGGAGGTCCTCGATGAACGGACGCGGCAAATCCAGGCGCTCTCGGGCGGCGGGGTGGGGTTGGGAGGTGGCGGCGTCGTGCGAGCTCCCATGCCGGGCATGATTCTCCGGGTAGAGGTGGGCGAGGGAGAACCGGTGACTCGGGGGAGCGGCCTGGTGGTCCTGGAAGCCATGAAGATGGAGAACGAGATCCGGGCGCCGGAGGCTGGAATCGTCACGCGGATCTACGTCGTCCCCGGTAGGGCCGTGGAGAAGGGAGCTCCCCTCGTCGACGTCGGTCCGTCCAGTTGACCGAACCGATTGTCGCCGCTACGTTTACAGACTGTCCCAATTTCTAACGACTGTTGGTAGTACCGGTTGCCTGAATGAACACATACATGCTCAAGCAGGGTGAGGTCCAGAACCAATGGCACGTCGTCGATGCCGACGGCATGGTGTTGGGCCGGCTCGCCAGTAAGGTTGCCCAGGTCATTCGCGGCAAGCACAAACCGACGTTCACGCCCCACATGGACGGCGGGGACTTCGTGGTGGTCGTGAATGCAAAAAAGATCCGGTTGACCGGGCGGAAGATGGAACAGAAAGAGTACTTTCGCCACACGGGTTACGTGGGCAACGAGAAGTTCACGCCCGTGGCAAAGATGCTTGAGACACACCCGGAGCGCGTGATCGAAAAGGCCGTGTTCGGCATGCTGCCCAAGGGAACACTCGGCCGCCAGGTTCTCCGCAAGAAGCTCAAAGTGTACGCCGGGCCGAATCATCCGCACGAAGCCCAGCGACCCACCCCGCTCGACATCAGCTAGGGATTCTGAAGGAATGACAGTCGCACAGCCCGAACTTCGCTGGCACGGTCTCGGACGACGCAAGACGAGCGTCGCTCGAGTTTATCTGACTCCTGGTTCCGGAAAGTGGAACATCAACGGCCGGACCCTCGGTGATTATTTCCCGCGGCGTTCTCTGATCCAGCACATTCAGGCGGGGTTCACGGTTACGGACACCCTGGGAGCCTTCGACGTACGGGCCCGGGTCAACGGGGGTGGCTTGACCGGACAAGCGGGCGCCTTGCGCTTGGCCATCGCACGCGCCTTGCTCGGGGCAGACGAAACACACCGCGGAAAACTGCGGGAGCGCGGATTGCTGACGCGCGACCCGCGTGCCGTGGAGCGGAAGAAGCCCGGTCAGCCGGGCGCTCGGAAGCGTTTCCAGTTCTCCAAGCGGTAAACCGCAAGCAAGAGGTCATCAAACACACCGCTCGACTCGGTCTTGGGTGTCCGCGCTTCGCTGCGGATCGAGGTCGGGGATGAAAGCGGTGGACGAACTAACCCAAACGGATTTGGAGTAATGGCAGACCCAACACTGCAGGACTTGTTAGAAGCTGGCGTCCATTTCGGACACCAGACGCGGCGGTGGAATCCCAAAATGCGTCGGTTCATCTTTGCCGAACGCTCGGGCATCTACCTCATAGACCTCCAGAAAACCCTTCGGCAAATCAAAGCGGCCCAGGATCTCGTCCGCGAAGTGGTCTTGCGCGGCGACGGCATCCTGTTCGTGTGCACCAAGAGGCAACTGAAGCAGGTCGTGCGGTCGGAAGCCGAGCGCGGCGAGTCGTTCTTCGTGACCGAACGATGGCTCGGCGGGACACTCACCAACTTCCAAACGATCAAGAAGCAGATCCGTCGTCTCAAAGAGATCGAGCAGGGCATGGAAGAGGGCGCCTTTGATTTCTTCACGAAGAAGGAAAGACTCCGCATCGAGCGGGAGCGCCACAAGCTCAACCGCAATGTCGAGGGCATCAAGCGGATGGGGCGACTCCCCGGAGCGATGTTTGTGGTGGATTCGCAGCGCGAGCGCATTGCGATCGCGGAGGCCAACAAGCTCGGCATTGCGGTCATTGCCATCGTTGACACCAATGCCGATCCAGACCTGATCACCGTGCCCGTTCCAGGTAACGACGACGCGATTCGCTCGGTGTCCTTGATCACGGGGGCCGTGGTGGACGTGATTGCGGAAGCCCGTACACAGGTGCCGCTCAGGGAGATCACCGAAGAGTCGGAGGCGTTCACCTACAGCACGGAAGCTGCAGGTGAAGGAGATGTCGAAGAGCACCGCAAGCGACGCCGCGCGCGCCGCAAGCGCCGGCCCAAGCCGGAGGCCATTGTGGCGCGGCTGAAGGAGGGCGAGCAGGCCGAAGGCGCAGAGGGTGATGGCGCAGGCGAGGCCGCCCCGGCGGCTCCCGAAGCGAAAGACGAGGCCACTTCGGAGGTCCCTGCTCCACCGAAGAAGAAAGCGCAGAAGAAAGAGGAGGCGGAGCCTGCTACCGCCGAACCCGCAGCAGCAGAGGCCACAGGAGAGGGCGAGGCGTAGTTCCCAGCGCAGCTTCCGGGACATCAACCGCCGCTTCCCAGGGCCTGTGGCCTCGAGGGCGGCGGTTTGTATGTGCGGTACTCGAAGGGGATGATAGGGACATCAACGGTAATTCACGCGCGCGGTCTCGGACCGTGGAAGGGTACGAGGAGATCTAGAGACACAATGGGTATTTCAGCAAAGGACGTGGCGGAGCTGCGAAAGCAGACGGGGGTCGGGATGATGGAGTGCAAGAAGGCACTCGAAGAGTCCGGCGGCGATATGGAGAAGGCCAGCGACATCCTGCGGAAGCGCGGGGTTGCCAAGGCCGAAAAGCGGGCGGGGCGAAGCGCGTCCGAAGGCGTCATCGGCTCGTACGTGCACTTCAACGGCAAGGTAGGCGTGTTGGTGGACCTGAACTGCGAGACCGACTTCGTTGCCCGCACCGAGGATTTCCAAAACCTGGCGAAGGACCTGTCGCTACATATCGCGTCGGCGAGGCCGATGGCGGTATCGGCCGACGATTTGCCCGAAGCGCTCGTCGCAAAGGAACGTGAGATCGTGGATGCGCAAGTGGCAGAGTCCGGCAAGCCCGAAGCGGTTCGAGAGAAGATCGTTGACGGGAAGATGAGGAAGTTCCGCGAGGAGCGCGCGTTGCTCGAGCAGCCGTTCGTCAAAGACGACAAGATCTCGATTGGCCAACTCGTCACCGAAACATCGGCGAAGTTGGGCGAGAACATCGTCGTGCGGCGTTTCGTGCGCTACGAGCTAGGAGAAGAGTAAGTGGCTGAACTCCAATATCGGCGGGTGCTGGTCAAGCTGTCTGGTGAGGCACTTGCCGGCGACATAGGTTTTGGAATCGACTTCGGGGTGATCGATCGGCTAACGGAGGAGATTCGCGAAGTCCACGGTATGGGAGCGAATTTGGGGTTGGTGATGGGCGGTGGGAACATCATGCGGGGAACCGCGGCCAGCCAGCAGGGAATGGACCGCGTATCGGCCGACTACATGGGCATGCTGGCAACGGTGATTAACGCCTTGGCGGTTCAGGACATCCTCGAGCGGAAGGATGTCGAGACCCGTGTGATGACAGCGATACGCATGGAGGAGTTGGCGGAGCCATATATTCGCCGGCGCGCCCAGCGCCATCTCGAGAAAGGCCGCGTGGTGTTGTTCGCGGGCGGGACGGGAAATCCTTACTTTTCCACTGATACGGCGGCGGTGCTGCGGGCGCTTGAGATCGAGGCGGACGTGATCATCAAGGCGACCAACGTGGACGGGATCTATACCTCGGACCCCCACAAGGACCCGGACGCTGAGTTTATTTCGGAGCTCGGGTACCAGGATGCCATCATCCGAGATCTCGAGGTGATGGACGCCAACGCGTTCGGACTCTGCAAGAAGAACCGGCTGCCGATCGTCGTCATGAACGTCAACCAAAAGGGCGCGATAGCCCGTGTGGTCGAGGGTGAACGCGTCGGGACCCTGGTGCGATGAGTACCCTGACCGAAGTGACCAAAGAAGCCAAGGCTGCCATGAAGAAGGCGGTCGACAACACGAAACGCGAGCTGGCGACGATTCGCAGCGGCAAGGCCACTACGAGCTTGCTCGACACCATTCGTGTCGATGCGTATGGTCATGTGATGCCCCTCAATCAGGTGGGATCGGTGGCGGCTCCGGAGCCACGGATGCTCACCGTCCAGCCGTGGGACAAGGGTCTGATGGGGTCCATCGAAAAGGCCATTCAGTCTTCGGAGCTGGGGCTGAACCCTTCCAATGACGGGACCATTATTCGCATTCCCTTGCCCCCACTCACGGAAGAGCGTCGCAAGGAGCTGGTCAAGGTGGTGCGCAAGTTGGCGGAGGAAGGAAAGATCGCCGTCCGACACGGCCGTACGGAGGCGATAGCCAAAGCCAAAAAGGTGGAGCATGTATCCGAAGACGACGAGCGCCACACCGAGAAGGACATTCAAAAGCAGCACGACGAAGCCATCGAGCAGCTCGACGGCCTGGTGAAGGCCAAAGAAGAGGAGATCATGGAAGTTTGATCCCCACCGCTTCCCCCACCAGATGTCAGACGACCGCCTTACCCGACTGAAGATGAACGGCGGCGTGCCACGGCACGTTGCGGTCATCATGGATGGAAACGGTCGCTGGGCTCGGAGCCGCATGCTGCCCCGTACCCTCGGGCATCATCGTGGCATGAAATCCGTCCGCGACGTGGTGGAAGGCTGCATCGAAGCGGGCGTCGAGGTGCTCACCTTGTTTGCCTTCTCCGAGGAGAACTGGTCCCGTCCAGCCGATGAAGTCTCGTCGCTCATGGATCTCCTCGACGAGTACATCGCCAAGGAGACGGACAACCTGCGTCGCAACGGCGTGAGGACTCGGGTGCTGGGCGATCGCAGCCGCCTGAGCGCCAGGGCCCTCGCAGCCATCGAACGGGTCGAGCACAAGACCCGGCACGGCACCAAACTGGACCTCGGGCTCTGTATCTCCTACTCCGCCCGTAAGGAATTGACGCGTGCAGCCCGCAAGATCGCCGAGGAGGTGGAAGCCGGAACGCTCGATCCAGAAGAGATCGACGAGCAGACGGTCGCCGATCGGCTTTACACCGCGCCGTGGCCGGATCCGGATCTGCTTATCCGCACGTCGGGTGAGTTGCGCGTTTCGAATTTTCTCCTGTGGCAGCTAGCGTACACAGAGCTCTACGTCACCCCTGTGTTGTGGCCGGATTTCGACCGAGGGGAGCTGTTCAACGCAATCCTGGACTTCCAGGCCCGGGAACGCCGTTTCGGTCGGGTCGGTGCGTAGATGGCGAGCACGTTGCCGACCAGAGTCGCCGTTGCCGCAGTGGGGATCCCGCTGGCGATCGGGATGATCTACCTCGGGAGTTGGGTGTTGGTCGGCGGTCTCGTTCTCCTGGGTGTTCTGGGTACCCGAGAATTGTTCGCGCTGGTTGCACGAGCCGGCGTGCGGCCCCTCACCGTTCCGGGATATGTTGCCGCGGCGTTGTTTCCGGTGACCGCCTATCTGTTGTTGACCGGTTCGTGGACCCCGCAGTGGGTGTTGTTCGGAGCGGCCGCCTGGCTGATCGGGACGATGTCGTATGCCGTGCGGTTCTCGAGTCCGGGCGATCAACCGATCTTGGCACTCGGGGCGACCATCTTCGGCCCCTGTTATGCGGCGGGGCTCCTCGTGTTCCTGGTACTGATTCGACACGGTGTGGACGACGCCTCGGCGCTGACCGCCACCGTGCTCGTGTTTCTCCCGTTGGTCACCACCTGGTTGTGTGACACCTTCGCCATGACGGGAGGGTCGCTCTTCGGAGGGCCCAAGTTTGCCCCGGTCGTCAGTCCCAACAAGACGTGGTCCGGCACGTTGACGGGGCTCGTCGGGGCCGGTGCGGTGGCGGTGGCGTACGGAGCGTTCGTCCTGACCGCGGCGGGGATTGCCCTTCGGGTCTGGCAACTGCTCGTGATCGGACTCGTGGTGGGCGTGCTGGGGCAGATCGGCGACCTCGCCGAGTCGCTACTCAAGCGATCCGTGGGCGTCAAGGATTCGGGGTCGTTCTTCCCGGGTCACGGGGGCGTGTTGGATCGTCTTGATTCCCTCTATTGGGTCATTCCCATGTCGGCCATGTGTTTCTACGCGTTCGGGGTGCTGTGAGTAGGGGGATCGCGGTGCTGGGGTGCACGGGGTCGATTGGAACGAGCACCCTTCGGGTCGTGGCGCGGCACCCGGAGCGATTCACCATCGTCGCCGTCACGGCGCTGGGATCGGCCGACAAGCTGGAGCAGATCGGCCGTGATACTGGCGCCGAGTTCCTGGGGTTGGTGAACGGTGACGGCCAGTGGTCCAAGGGGAACGGCGTGCTGTGCCACCGAGGGTCGGGTTCCGACTGCCTGGTTGAGGCTGCCACGCATCCCGACGTGGACATCGTGGTCAACGCGGTCGTGGGGGCTGCGGGGCTCGAAGCGACGCTCGCCGCACTCGAGGCGGGCAAGCGGGTGGCGTTGGCGAACAAGGAAACTCTCGTCATGGCCGGCGATCTCGTCCAAAAGACGGCGCGAGACGGCGGCGGAGAGCTCGTTCCGGTGGATTCCGAGCACAGTGCGGTTCTTCAGTGTGTCGCCGGGCGGGAGCCGGGCGATCTCAAGCGTCTCATCTTGACGGCGTCCGGGGGCCCCTTTCGGGGTTGGGACGCGGAGCGGTTGGCTCGAGCGACGGTGGATGAGGCGCTCAATCATCCGACGTGGAGCATGGGCCCTAAGATCACCATCGACAGCGCGACGTTGGCAAACAAGGCCCTGGAGGTCATTGAAGCGCACTATTTGTTCGGGTTGGGGTATGACGCGATCGACGTCGTGGTGCATCCCCAGTCGATCATCCACGCCTTCACCGAATTTGTCGATGGGTCGGTTCTGGCGCAGATTGGGTATCCGTCGATGGAGCTTCCGATACTGTATGCCCTGACGCATCCGGCACGAATCTCCGATATGGGAGTTCAGCGTTTCGATCCGGTGGCGTGTGGTGACCTCACGTTCGAGCCGGTGCGACAGGAAGACTTCGTCGCCTTCGCGCTGGGCGTAGCGGCCGGAAGATCTGGTGCCACGGCGCCGGCGGTGTACAACGCGGCCAATGAGGTGGCCGTCAAAGCATTCTTGGAAAGTCGAATCACCTTCGGGCAGATCGCCGTAGTGATCGACAAGGTGTTACAGGCTCATCGAGGGGATCCCGCGGACGATTTGGCGACGGTGCTCGCCGTCGACCGCTGGGCCCGTGAAACTGCGGAGGTCGCGTGCTGCTGACTCTGGGAGCTGCCATCATCGTCATCGGTGTGCTCATTTTCGTGCACGAACTTGGGCACTTCGTGGCCGCAAAGGCGGTGGGCATCGGCGTGCCCAGATTCTCCATCGGGCTCGGCCCCCTCACGCCCCTCGCGTTCCGCCGCGGCGAGACAGAGTACGTCGTCTCGTGGATCCCGTTCGGCGGGTACGTCAAAATGGCCAGCAAGGAAGAGCAGGAAGAGGCCATGGCGGGCCTCGAGGGCGGGTCCCTCGAGCAGGCGTTTCCCCCGGAAAAGCTGTTCGAGAACAAGCCGCTGTGGGCGCGGATCGTCGTCATCTCCGCAGGCGTGGCGATGAACTTCCTGTTCGCCTGGGTGGTGTATTTCATCTTCGCCACCACCATCGGCCGCACTGTGGATCCCACGACCACCGTGGCCCGTGTGGACGACTGGTATCTCCCGGAGGCGGCTGCCGACTTGCTGGATCTCCCCGAGAACGTGCAAATCCTCCGGATCAACGGGGACACCATTCCGTCCTGGCAAGAGATGGGAGACATCCTGACCGATCCCACGTCGGATGGGCTGCGGTTCGAGTTCGCCGGGGCCGATCCGGTGAGCGTCCCCATCGACGGGTTTGCCCTGGACCAGCGTGTGGCGGTGTACGCCGCCCTCAAGGCGCGCCACGAAGCCAAGGTGGCGTCGGTGGCGGACAGCTCGGCGGCTGCAGAGGCCGGGTTCCAGGTGGACGACGTCATCGTTGGCCTCGACGGGCAGCCCATCGCGCACTGGGACGAAATGGTCCGGGTGGTTCAACAGAGCAGCGCGGAGCCCCTCGAGTTTACCGTCCTGAGAGGCGGTGAGCAGATGACGTTGGTGGCGACCCCGGGTACCATAACGCAGCGACATCCCGTCACCGGCGAGGAGCGGACCGTCGGGTATCTGGGTATCGGCGAGCCCCGCCCCCTACGGAATTTCCGCTGGGGGCTCTGGGGCGGCATCGTCGAGGGTGGCAGACGAGTCAAGTCCAATTCCAAGCTGATTCTGGTGACGCTGAAGGGGTTGGTCACGGGACGGGTCTCGGCTCGGGAGCTGGGTGGTCCCGTGTTGATCGGGCAGATCTCGGGCCAGGTAGCCCGGCAGGGGTTGGTGGCGCTCTTCTCCTTCATGGCCCTCTTCTCCGTCAACCTGGCCATTCTCAACCTCCTCCCGATCCCCGTGCTCGACGGCGGGCAGCTGGTCTTTCTGCTGATCGAGGGGATCCGTGGCAAGCCGATGCCGCTTGAACTCCGCGTCCGATTCAGCCAGTTCGGACTGGTGATCCTCTTGGGGATCATGGTACTAGCGCTGACCAACGACCTTCTGCGGGTGTTCGGGGGCTGATATCCACGGAGCAGTGAGCGGGCCGCGGGTGAACAGCAGGTGTGGGAGCAGAGCGCGCCGTTTGTCGCTGCAGCGCGCGTTGGTTCGCAAGGTGGGATGTCCCAGATCTAAACCCTGAAGAGAACCGCAGCGCGCGTAAGGGACAGACGGTGTGCTCCGCGACGAATGGCGTGCTCTGCGCTACTCGCCGCTCCTGGTCTCCCCCAAACTCACCGCTGCCCCAGCAGCACCACCACCACGGCGATCACGATCACCACGAGCACCGCCGCCACCGGCCACAGCCAGCGGGGTCGCCTGCGAATCACGGCGCCGCCGCGGGCCACGGAATCCAGCCCAAACGTCGCCGTGGCCCGGGCGGCACTGCGAATCTCGTCCAGCTCCCTGATGAGGATGGCCGCCGATTCATAGCGGTCGTCGGGATGCTTGGCGAGAAGGCGGAGGATGATGCGTTCCAGGCGAGTGGAGAGGTCGGGCCGCTGTTTGCGGGGCGCCTCAGGCGGGTCCTCGACGTGCATCCGGGCGAGCTCGAACCAGTCGGTAGAGCTGAACGGTACGTTGCCGGTCACCGCCTTGTAGAGGGTCACGCCGAGGGCGTAGAGGTCGCTCCTGCCGTCCAGCTTGCGACCCTGTGCCTGCTCCGGAGAGACATAGTGGGGAGTGCCGATGGTCATGTTCTGGCCAGTGGCGGAGACGTAGCCCGACACCGCCCTGGCAATACCGAAGTCGCCGATCACCGCCCGCCCCTCATCGGTCAGGAGGATATTGTCGACCTTGACGTCTCGGTGGACTACCCCGGCGTCGTGGGCGAACCTAAGTGCCTCGGCCACAGACCGGGCCAGCTCGATCACCTCCTCCTCGCCCAAAGGACCGTCTCGTTCCAGACGCCCCCCCAGCGAGTCGGGGTAATAGTCCATCGCCAGAAAGGTGGTCTCCCCGTCGCGCCCAACCTCCAGGGTCCGGACGATGTTGGGGTGATCGAACTCCGAAGCCACCTCGAATTCGTTGCGAAATCGCGCTTCGAATTGGGGGTCGCCGGCATACCGGGGGCGGAGAACCTTGAGGGCGATGACGGTGCCGTTTTCGGTTCGGTGGCCCTGAAAGACCCACGCGAAGGCCCCCTCCCCAATGAAGCGATCGACGGTATATGTGCCGACTGAGCAACCAATCAGATGTTCGGGATCTAGCGTCATGCGTGACCTTTACACATAAACCGAGGCCAGCTACATTGTTATGTTAACGTAATTTAGGGCATTTATGACATTTCGTGGCCCGCGGTTTGTGAGGATACACTTTTAATGAGCTTTGACAAGCAGGCAGTCGTTCGCAAGTTCCAGGTGGAGGAAAAAGACACCGGGTCGACACCGGTCCAGGTCGCTGTATTGACCGAGCGAATCAACTACCTGACAGACCACTTTCGGGCCCACAAGAAGGATCACCACGGGCGGCGTGGACTGCTGGCGATGGTCAGCAAGCGACGCCGCCTTTTGGCGTACCTCCGGCGCACCGATCTGGCTGGTTACCGCAAGCTCATCGAAGAACTCGGCCTCCGACACTAGTCGCTTTCCGCGGGCCCGGGCGTTGGAACAGGTCCGGCGCCTTCCTGTAGGCTCAGATTCCTAGGATGACAATGGTTAAGGAAGTGAAGCGAACGTTCGCCGGGCGCGTACTGCATATGCAGACTGGGCGCTTGGCGAGACAGGCAGCCGGCAGCGCGCTGGTACAATTCGGGGACACCGTGGTCCTCGCCGCCATCACGGTTTCAGATGAAATATCCCACCTGCCGTTCTTCCCCCTCACCGTCGAATACCGCGAGAAGTGGTATGCCGCCGGCAAATTCCCGGGCGGGTTCATCAAGCGGGAAGGACGTCCCAGCGACGAGGAGATCCTGGCAGCACGCCAGATCGACCGCTCCCTCCGGCCGCTGTTTCCCAAGGGGTTCAAGAACGAGACTCAGGTCTTCGTGTACGTGCTCTCGGCCGACCAAGAGAACGATGCCGATACCGTGGGACTCACGGCGGCGTCCCTGGCCCTCAGCGTGTCGAAGGTGCCGTGGGAGGGTCCCGTGGCCGCGGTGCGCCTCGGTCGGGTGGACGGCGAGTTGGTGGTGAACCCCACGTTCGACCAACTCGACGAGTCGGATCTCGATCTGGTCGTTGCGGGCCGGAAGGGATCGATCATGATGGTCGAGGGCGGCGCCCTCGAGATGCCCGAGAGTGACATGGCCGAGGCGCTCGCGAAGGCGCAGGAGGCGGTGGACGAGCTGCTCGGTGCGGAACAGGAGATCATCGACTCGATCTCTGTGGAGAAGATGGCCTGGGCCCCGGAGGAGATTCCCGAAGACGTGGAACGCCGGGTCCGTGAGCTGGCCGAACCGAAGATGGCGGAGGCCCTGTTCGGCGGTGACAAGCAGCAACGCGGGGAGAACACCGCGGCGCTAAAGCAGTCCGTGCTGGACCAGCTGGCCGACGAGTTTCCGGAGGCTACGCGGCAGATGTCGAGGGTCTTCGGCACCATCGAGGGCGAGGTCACCCGCGCCCGGGTCCTCGAGGCGGGGGAGCGGGTCGATGGCCGCGACACCAAGACCGTTCGGCCGATCGAGTGCGAGGTGGGATTCCTGCCGCGCACCCACGGGAGTGCGCTGTTCCAGCGTGGCGAGACCCAGGCCCTCGTCACCACGACGTTGGGATCGGTTTCCGACGAACAGCGGGTCGACAACATCGACTTGAAGCAGGAAACCAGCAAGAGCTTCATGCTCCACTACAACTTCCCGCCGTTCTCGGTCGGTGAAGCCCGGCCGATCCGGGGCGTGTCACGGCGCGAAATCGGACACGGCGCCCTGGCCGAGCGGGCCCTTCAATCCGTCCTCCCGCCATACGAAGAATTCCCGTATACCATTCGACTGGTGTCTGAGATTCTCGAGTCGAACGGGTCGTCCTCGATGGCGAGCGTGTGCGGCAGTTCACTCGCACTGATGGATGCGGGAGTGCCGCTCAAGGGCGCGTGCGCGGGCATCGCCATGGGGCTCATCAAGCAGGACGACAAGGTTGTGATCCTCACGGACATTCTGGGGAGTGAAGACCACCTCGGCGACATGGACTTCAAGGTGGCCGGAACCCGCGGGGGCATCACCTCCATTCAGATGGACATCAAGATCGATGGACTGGATCTGGAGATTCTCCGTGAGGCCCTCGGCCAAGCACGGGAAGCCCGACTCCACATCCTCGAACGGATGGAAGAGACGCTTGCCGGGCATCGCGAGGACCTCTCTCCCCATGCACCGCGGATCATCACCATCCAGATCAACCCGCAAAAGATCGGTGATGTCATCGGCCCCAAGGGCAAGATCATCAGAGGCCTCCAGGAGGAGACCGGTGCCGAAATCAACATCGACGATTCGGGCATCGTGACGATCTCTGCCGTCGACGGCGCTGCGGGGGTGGCGGCCAAGGCTAGGATCGAGGCCCTGGTTCAGGACCCCGAGGTCGGCATGATCTATGAGGGTCCGGTCAAGAGTACGACGGCCTTCGGGGCGTTCGTAGAAATCATGCCCGGCACCGAGGGCCTGCTCCACATTTCGGAGTTGGCTCACGGACGGGTGGAGAAGACGGAAGACGTCGTCAAGAAAGGTGATGTCGTTCGTGTGAAGCTGCTGAGCATGGACGATCGAGGTCGAATGAAGCTCTCACGTAAGGCATTGCTCGAGCGCGAATGAAGGCAGGCCTGCAGACAGAAAAGCTCGACGAGGGTCTGTACCGCACCACGGCTCAAAACGGCGTCACCGTCATCTCCGAGGTGATCCCAGCGGTCCGCTCGGTGGCGGTAGGCATGTGGGTACGGACGGCTTCCGCCCACGAGGTACCCTCCCACATGGGAGTCTCACACCTCCTCGAGCACATGGTGTTCAAGGGCACCGAGCGTCGCTCGGCGCGAGACATCGCGTTGGAGCTGGAGGTCCGTGGTGGTTCTCTCGATGCCTTCACGGCGCGAGAGCACACCTCCTACCAGGCACGGGTTCTCGACGAGGACCTCCCCCGCGCTCTCGACGTGCTGACCGACCTCGTCCGCCATCCGGCCCTGCGCGACTCGGATCTCGAACTCGAGCGACGGGTGATTCTCGAAGAGATCAGCACCGTCGAAGACACACCGGACGACCTGGTGTTCGACCTGCACGGGTCAGCCCTGTGGCCGGGTCACCCCTATGGCTATTCGATCCTGGGGACCAGAGAAACTGTCCGCTCCCTCGACGTCCAGGACTTACGAGAGCTGCACGAACGGGCGTATCATCCGCGCCAGGTCGTCATCGCTGCCGCCGGCAATCTCAACCACGAAATCCTGCTCAAGCTGCTCGCGAAGTGCGGCTGGTTCACCCTTGAGCCAGGACCGGAGCCCGCGGCAGTTCCGCCCGTTCCCGAGGGTCGCCGGACCGTCGACCGCGTCTCGAGGGATTTGGCGCAGACGCACATCGTGATGGGCACCGACACCTTTGGCTATGCCGACAAGCGCCGCTATCCCCTCATGCTGCTGAACACGGTGCTCGGCGCCGGCATGTCGAGCCGCCTGTTCCAGCGCGTGCGGGAAGAGCTCGGCTTGGCCTATGCCGTGTACTCCTTTCATTCTTTCTACGAGCATTCTGGTGTCACCGGCGTGTATGTTGGGACACAGCCCTCCACGGCGGAGGAGGCGGTCCAGGCGATCAAGCAGGAGCTGGGTCGGCTCATGCGGGAGGGGCTGTCGGGTGACGACCTTGCCGAGTCCAAGCAGCAGCTCAAAGGGCAGGTGACGCTGGGGCTCGAAAGCCCGTCGTCACGGATGTATCGCGCCGCCGGCATCGTGTTGTACCGACAGCCGTACAAGTCGATTGACCAAGTGTTGTCGGAGATTGATGAAGTGCGCGCTGCCGAAATCTCAGCGGTCGCAGAAGAGTTTCTCGAGCCGGAGCGCCAGACGGCGATCTGGCTCGGACCCAACTAAACAGTCCATCCACGAGTCAAAAATGATTCTCGGGATTCCGACGGAAATCAAAGCGAACGAGAACCGCGTGGCACTCGTTCCGTCTGGAGTCGAAGTCCTCACGGCCGACGGGCACATTGTGTTGGTTGAGGAGACCGCGGGGCAGGGGAGCGGCTTTACCGACGAGCAATATGCATCCGCCGGGGCCCGTCTCGTGTCCCGAGCGGACGAGGTGTGGGCCGAAGCCGAAATGATCGTGAAGGTCAAAGAGCCGATCGAGTCCGAGTGGCCCAAGATGAGAAAGGGCCAGGTCATCTTCACCTACTTCCATTTCGCCGCCAGTGAAGCGTTGACGCAGGCAGTGATGGATTCGCGGTGTGTCGCCATCGCCTACGAGACCGTCCAACTCGCGTCAGGCGAGCTCCCGCTGCTAACGCCGATGAGCGAGGTCGCGGGACGTATGGCCGTGCAGGAAGGCGCCAAGTACCTGGAAAAGGTGAGCGGCGGGTTGGGATTGCTGCTGGGCGGGATTCCTGGTGTGATGCCGGCGCACGTCCTGATTCTCGGGGGTGGCGTGGTGGGCACCAACGCGGCGAAGATGGCCGCCGGTCTCGGGGCAAACGTGACGATTCTCGATCTGGATCTGGATCGCCTGCGGTACCTCGCCGATGTGATGCCGGCGAACGTCACCCTGTTGCACTCCAATCGCCACACGCTGCTCGAACAACTCGCTCAGGCCGATCTCGTCGTGGGCGCCGTGCTGTTACCGGGTGCCAAGGCGCCCAAGCTCGTGCGGCGGGGTGACCTTGCGGTGATGAAGCAGGGTTCGGTCATTGTGGATGTGTCGGTGGATCAAGGCGGATGCGTGGAGACGGCGAAGCCGACGACCCACCAGAACCCAACGTACGTGGTCGACGGGGTGATTCACTACGCCGTCGCCAATATGCCGGGTGGAGTTCCCCGCACGTCGACGCTCGGGTTGACGAACGCCACCTTCCCATACGGGCGCAGTCTGGCCCAAGAGGGGTGGCGGGCGGCGTGTCAGGCCAACAGGCCACTCTGCCTCGGGCTCAACATCATCGACGGGAAGGTGGTCTATCCCGGGGTGGCGCAAGCGTTCGGGATGGAGCTGCACGATCCGGAGAAGCTGATTTAGGCAGGCCGAAACCGGTTCTCCGGGAATGGGTTGAGGGCTGGTAACTCTGCATCTTGTCAGAACTTAGCGCGCGCGTTAATTTAGGGCGCTTGTGCGCCAACCGGGCGCGTGTGCCCGTGCACCCGCCTTTCGATTTCGCCCCATCGCGGTCGACCTGGGCACGACCAACACTCTGATCTATGTCCGGGGTGACGGGATCGTGCTCAACGAACCGTCGGTCGTTGCGATCGAGAAGTCGACCGGCAACCTTCAGGGAATCGGGCTCGAAGCGAAGCGCATGCTGGGACGGACGCCGGAGAGCATCGCCGCCGTGCGGCCCCTCAAAGATGGCGTGATCGCCGACTTCGACATCACCGAGAAGATGTTGCGCTACTTCCTCTCGTCGATCATCAACAAGCACGTGTTCCGCGTGAAGCCCAAGGTGATCGTGTGCGTCCCGAGCGGCATCACCGGGGTGGAGAAGCGCGCCGTCCGGGACAGCGCTCAATCGGCGGGTGCGAAGGAGGTCTACATGGTAGCCGAGCCCATGGCGGCGGCGATCGGCGTGGGCCTCCCGGTGGAAACCCCAACCGGCAACATGGTGATCGATATCGGTGGCGGCACCACCGAGATTGCCGTGATCGCACTCGCGGGCATCGTGAGTGACACGTCCATCCGGACCGGTGGGGACGAAATGGATCAGGCCATCGTGCAGTTCATGCGCAAGAACTACAACTTGCTCATCGGCGAGCCCACGCGTGTCCACTCCAGTGAGATCCGGGAAGCGATCCAGGAACCCATCCAGCAAATCGTGGACGCGATTCGACGCGCGCTGGAGATCACGCCGCCCGAACTCGCCAGTGACATCGTGGACCGGGGAATTGTCATGGCCGGAGGCGGGTCCATGATCCGCGGGCTCGACGTGCTGATATCGCAGGAGACCTCGTTGCCCATTCGGTTAGATGAAGACCCGTTGACATGTGTGGTGCGTGGCACCGGACGCATCCTCGATGATCCGGAGAAGTACCGCGCAGTACTAGCGACCTAGACCGTGCCGCCGCAGTCCGAAACGTATTCGTCACGTCGCGACACCATCACATTCGTAGTCTGCTTGCTGCTTGCCGTGGCGGCTCGCATGGCTCCCCTGACATACGCCGAGGCAATCGCCTCTGGCATCCGCAACACGATTCTCTTCCCGTTCCTGCGCCTCCAGGAAGAAACGGAGCTGTTGCGGATTCGACGCGTCCAGTTCGACGAGATCGCGGCTCGTGCAGATTCTGCGGCAGCCATTGCCGGACGGCTTCAGGGTCTGGAGCAGGAGAACGCTCGGCTGCGGGCGATTTTGGGGCTGCGGGCTCGCATGCCGGTCCGCCACGTGGCCGCCGAGGTGTTGCACCAGACCCAGCAGACCGAGGGCACGGCGATCATCGTGTCGGCCGGAGAGCAGGATGGCGTGCGGCGCTGGGCTCCCGTCGTGTCCTTGGGGGGGCTTGTAGGAAGCGTGCAGGCCGTCGATCGGAACACGGCAACCGTTCATACGTGGACCCACCCCGATTTCGGCGTGGCCGTAACGTTCCTCAACGACTCCGTTGTGGGTTTGGTGGGCCCGCGGTTTGGCGATGGGCTCACGATGATGCTCGAGCTGCGCGAGGTCGCGTACGTAGGAGACATCCCGCCGGGAACGCCGGTCTACACGTCGGGCTTGGGTGGAGTCTATCCTCGAGGCATTCGCGTGGGACGGATTCGGAGCGTGCTCGATGACCGGGTCGGCTGGTCGAGGAGTTTCTGGCTCGAGCCGGCGGTGCATCCCGCCGCGGTGTCTCACGTGCTCATTCTCCTGGCCGAAGGGGGAGATCTGAGCAGCGCGTTCGAGGAGCGCTGATGAACGGGGAGCGATCCGGGCTCAAGGTGGGCGCCGTCCTCTTTGCCCTCGTCGTCATGCACTTCACGGTGCGCCCGTTGCTCGGGAGTGACCGCATCGCACCGGATTTTCTCCTGTTGGCGCTGATGTTCTTTGCGATCCGGAGCCGGCCCTCGAAAGCCGCCGTGGCGGGATTCACGGTAGGGATTCTCGCGGACGCCCTCTCACCGGTGGCCTTCGGCGCAGGGGCGCTGGCCCACACCGTCGTAGGTTATCTTCAGGCGTGGGGGAAGGCGGTGTTCTTCCCGGACAACCTGCTCGTCACCACCGGCTTTCTGTTGGCGGGCGCCTGGGTGAGGAATTTCCTGGTGTTGCTGGCAGGTGGACAGATGCGCGGGGCCGAACTGTTCTGGGCCCTCACGGCCTGGTCGGTCGGACAAGCCGTCACAACCACTTTTGCTGGATTGCTCGTGCTGCTCGCGTTTCGGCGCTGGTTCAAGATCGGAATCATCCAATGAACTGGGACCATCCCCACGTCCTCGCGCGCCGAGCCTTTGCGGCGTCTGTGTTCGTCGGTGGTGTGTTCCTGGTGCTGGGTGGTGCGTTCTTCCGGCTCCAGGTATTGGGGTGGGACCAGTACGCGCTGCAGTCGCGCAACAACCGCTTCCGGCCGGTCGCGGTTCCCGCCCCACGCGGCATCATCGTCGATCGCCACGGCGTAGTGCTCGCCACGAACATGCCCAGCTACACCATATCCCTCTTGGCATCCAGCGACGCCGCGGTGCAGGCCACGTTGGATTCGATGACCAGGTACACGGCATTTGACTCCTCCTTGAACGCGGGCGTGCTGTGGCGCTACGACCGCTCCCCGGACAACCCTGTGGTCATCATGCGCGACGCCCCGTTTGAGGTGGTCGCGGCACTGGAGGAACGGAAGTCGTCCTTCCCGGGCTTGATCGTGCAGACCGAGCCCAAGCGCCAATACCCCCACGCCGACATCGTGTCTCACCTCCTCGGGTACGTCGGAGAAGTATCGGAGGACGAATTGGCGACCGGCCAATTCGCCCGAGCCCGCATGGGAACGCTGGTGGGGCGCGGCGGTCTCGAATCGCGATACGACGATGATCTGCGCGGGTTGGACGGCGAGCGGTTGGTGGAGGTCGACGCGTTGGGCCGCATGGTCAAAGACGAGGGGGGCGGGCGACTCGAGCCGAGACAGGGAGATACCCTGCATACGTCGCTCGATTTCGATCTGCAGCAGTATGTCGCGGAGTTGTTTCCGGCCTTCGGCGAACGGGGCGCCGTCATCGCCATGGACCCCCGCAACGGCGCGATCTTGGCGATGTATTCGGCGCCGAGCTACGACCCGAACGAGTTCATCGGCGGTGTCGATCCCGAGTTGTGGGAAACGTGGCTTGCCTCGGAGAGTACACCGCTCCTCAATCGGGCGATTCAGGGACTGTATCCGCCGGCATCGCCCTGGAAGCTGGCCCTGGCGCTGATGGGCTTGGAGCGTGGAGCGGTGGACCTGGACACGAAGATGCCGGTGCAGTGCGCTGGAGGCTATCAGTATTTCAACCGGTACTTCCGGTGTTGGAGGGCGAGCGGCCACGGTGGTCTCACACTCGCGGAGGCCATCCAACATTCCTGCGACGTGTATTTCTATCAGCTCGGCCTGATGCTCGGCCTGGACAGCACGCTGGTGGACGCCGCACAAATCGGATTCGCCCGTAAAACGGGAATTGATTTGCCGGGGGAGGTGGCACCCCTCTTCCCGGAAACCACGGCGTACCTCGATTCCCTCTATGGCCCCCAGGGGTGGACCAACGCTGTTGCGCTCAACATGGCCATTGGACAAGGTGAGAACTCGCAGACGCTGATCGGCATGATGCGCTTCTACGCCATGCTGGCCCGGGACGATGGCAATGCGCCCACGCCAATGCTGGTACCGCTGGAGGACGGCGCCGCCGACTTCCCGGTGGTCGCATCTTCGGCCAACGTCGCACAGCTTCGGCCGCCGCTGGAAATGGTGGTGGCCAGCGGTACGGCGGTCGCTTCACGGATTCGCAACCTGAGAATCGCGGGGAAGACGGGGACCGCGCAGAACCCCCACGGGCCGGATCACGGCTGGTTCATCGGCTTCGCCCCCGTGGACGCCCCCGAGGTCGTCGTTGGGGCGATTGTGGAGTTCGGGGAGCACGGGTCGTCCGTGGCACCGATGGTCACCAGGATCATCGCAAGGCATTTGTTGGGTCCGGATGCCGACCGCGACCGCCCGGTGCGATGGGTGCTGCCGGCGGACTCTGCGCCCACACCGGTGCAGCTGGAGCCGGACTCGTCTCGTCAAGGCGGTCCAGGCAGGTGATGCGGCGGGCGGGATTCGACTGGCCGCTTATCCTGGCGGTCATGGCCCTGCTGCTGGCGGGCATCGCGACGCTGTATTCCGCTGGTCAAACCGATTTTCCCACCATCGCGACCGGAATTTGGCAGCGTCAGTTGGTGTGGCTCGCCGTCGGTGGGGTGGGAGCGGTGCTCATCTTTCGGGTTTCGCCACGCATCCTGGAATGGGCCACGCCGTTCGTCTACATCGGTGCCGTCGTCCTCCTAGTCCTGACGCTGATCTTCGGAACGGGAGCCGGAACGGCGGCGGGAACGAAGTCGTGGATCGCGATTGCCGGGATTCGCCTGGGACAACCGGCGGAGTTGGCCAAACTGGCGACGATTCTCATGCTGGCGCGGCACCTGGCCGGCCGGAGAGAGCAGCCGCGCACCGCGTTCGAGTTGATCCCTGGCGGTGCCATTGTCGGCATCCCGCTGGTGTTGGTCGCCGTGCAGCCGGATCTGGGGAGCGCGCTCGTGTTCCTCGGAATCTTCTTCGCCATGCTGTTTTGGGTGGGGGTCTCTCCGTGGCTGCTCCTCCTGGTGGCGTCACCTGTCATCAGTCTCATCTTGGCTTTTTCGACCGGGCTGTGGGGAGCCTGGATCGTGTTCATTACGATCCTGTTGTTGTGGATGCGGCCCTATGTGCTGGAGGCTCTCGTCATGTGGGGGATGAACGTGCTGATGGGGGTGGTTGCGCTCCGCCTGTGGATGGGCCTCGCGCTCTACCAGCAGAACCGCATACTCTCGTTTCTCAACCCCGAGATCGACCCGCGCGCCACGGGCTGGAATGTCATTCAGTCCAAAGTCGCCATTGGCTCGGGCGGATTGTTTGGGAAGGGGTTCGTGGAGGGAACGCAAAAGCGGCTGGCGTTCCTCCCGGCGCAACACACGGACTTCATCTATCCGGTGTTGGCCGAGGAGTTCGGGTTCGTGGGCGTCGTGGTATCCCTGTCCCTCTTTGCCCTCTTCTTTATAATCTTGATTCGAATCGCTCGACACGCGGTGGACACGTTTTCTTGCGTCATGGTGGCCGGCGTAGCCGGCCTGATGTTGACGCACGTGGTCGAAAACGTGGGTATGACGGTGAACGTGCTGCCGGTGACGGGCATCCCGCTGCCGTTCTACTCGTATGGCGGCTCCTTTCTGATCGTCTGTCTCATGGGTATCGGGCTCACGCTGCGCGTGGCCTGGGATTCCCGGTTGGGAGGCTACCTGGAGGGGTAGCATCTCGGACCACACCCGATCAGATTCGACGCTATGGCTTGGTTTCGAAAAGAAAAAAAACCCCGACGCCCGTCACGGGAAAAACTCGAAATCCCCGCGGATGCGTGGGAGAAATGTCCGGAGTGTGGACACGTCGACATTCGCGACAAGTTCGAGCGGGCGCTGGAGGTATGCCCCGAGTGCGGCTTCCACCGCCGCGTCAGCGCGCGCGTGTACATCGATATGCTGACCGATGAGGGGTCATTCACGGAGCTGTTCGACGGATTACAGTCGTCAAATCCGTTGAACTTCGAGGGCTACGCCGACCGGCTCGTCCGGGCTCAGCGGAAGGCGGGACCCCACGAGGCCGTCATCACCGGGACCGGCACGCTGGAGAACGAGGACCTCAACCTCGGTGTCATGGAGTTCGCATTCATGGGCGGGTCGATGGGGTCGGTAGTCGGAGAGAAGATTGGGCGCCTCGCTCGGCGATCGATCGATGAGCGAGTGCCACTCGTGATCGTGTCCCGGTCGGGGGGGGCACGGATGCAGGAGGGGGTGCTCAGCCTGATGCAGCTCGCCAAAACCTCCGTCATGATCTCGGGATTGAAGCGCGAACGGATACCCTACATCTCTATTCTCACCGATCCGACCACGGGAGGCGTGTCCGCGTCGTTCGCCATGCAAGGCGATGTGAATCTCGCCGAGCCCAATGCGGTGATCGGGTTTGCCGGACCGAGAGTGATCAAGCAGACCATCGGACAGGATCTGCCCGAGGGATTCCAGACCGCGGAGTTCCTCCTGGAGAAGGGGATGGTAGACATGGTGGTGCCGCGGGGCGAGCTTCGCGCCACGACCGCGTCCCTCCTCAAGATGCTACAGGGCCGCTGATCACGACCCCGCTGTCATACCGCGCGGCGTGCGCGTATTTGTTTCCGCGGTTGGGCGGCGCGGGGAAGGAATGGTCTCTCGGTCCGACGCGTCTCCTGCTCGATGATATCGGCAATCCCCAGGACCAGTTCGAGTCCATCCACGTCGGCGGGACCAACGGCAAAGGATCGGTGGCTGCCATGGTGTACCAGGCGCTGCGCCGGGCGGGACACCGCGTGGGGCTATACACGTCACCCCACCTGGTCGAAGTGCGCGAGCGCATCGTGGTCGACGACCGCCCAATCGACAAAGAAGCGTTTGCGGTCTGGACCACCCGGTTGCAGCCGACGGTCGAGGCGTCTGACGCCAGCTTCTTCGAGGCGACGACCGCCATCGCTTTCGCGGACTTCGCGGCTCGCGGAGTGGAAGTGGCGGTCGTGGAAGTGGGTCTCGGAGGTCGCCTGGACAGCACGAACGTGTTGCGGCCGGCGGTAGCCGGAGTGACCAACGTGGGGATGGACCACACCGAGTACCTCGGGCCTACGCTCGTCGATATCGCCCGGGAGAAGGCCGGCATCGCCAAACCCGATATCCCCTTTGTGGTGGGTGAACCCCCCGGCGAGGCGGGCGCCGCCCTGCGGGAGGTCGCAGCGCGGGCAGGCGCCCAGATCGTGGAGGTACACCCGAACGCGTCCTATGACGGTGCGCTCCGGTTGGAAGGCGAGCATCAACGGAGAAACGGGGCCGTCGCCGAGGCCGTGCTCGGCGCGTTGCCAACGAGCTGGAGACCGGATGCTGGGGCAGTTGTCGCCGGACTCGCCGCCGCCTGGCTCCCGGGACGGGCCGACCGACGGGGTCGCTGGATCTTCGATGTGGCGCACAATCCATCCGGGATGGTGGCGCTGGTCCATGCCCTGACGGAGCGGCCCCCGATCGGTCCGCTCCACGCGGTGCTGGGGATTCTTCGGGACAAGGACGCCGGGGCCATGGTTCGACACCTCGCGGGAGTCGCCAACCGAATCTGGCTCACGTCACCGCCGTCGGCTCCGGCAGAGCGGCGACCCGAGCCCGCCGAGGGGGGGTCGATGGGGGACGTGGAAGTGCGGTGGCAGGAAGATTTCGACCGTTGCCTGTGCGAGGCGGAACAGGATGCTGGGACCGTGTTGATCAGCGGGTCGTTCCACACGGTGGGGGATGCGATGGCGCGGTTGCCCGGATTCCCGCCGCTCGGCTAGATTGCTGCGATGCAAGCAAAAGCGCTGCCCGGTTTCAGGGATTTTTACCCCGCCGACACCGCTCTCCTCCATCACATTTTTTCTGCTTGGCGAACCGTCTCGGCGCGGTACGGGTTCGAGGAGTACGACGGCCCGCCCCTCGAGCCGCTGGAACTGTACACCGCCAAGAGTGGAGAGGAGATCGTCGAACAGCTCTATCACTTCGACGATAAGGGCGGGCGGGCCGTAGCGATGCGACCGGAGATGACGCCCACGCTGGCGCGGATGGTCGCGGCGAAGGCGTCCGATTTCAAGAAGCCGATTCGCTGGTACTCGATACCTCATCTGTATCGCTACGAGCGTCAGCAGCGAGGGAGGCTGCGGGAGCATTTCCAGCTCAACATGGACCTGATCGGCGAGGGGGGCCCTCTCGCCGATGCAGAAGTCATCGCCGCGGCGATCGACATCATGCGGGAGTTGGGGCTGGGACCGGAGGCCGTCCGGGTTAGAATGTCCGACAGGCGGATTCTGCGTGCTCTGTTGACGGCGGCCGGTGTCCAGGACAATCAGCTCGTTGCGGCGTTCACGGCCATCGATAAGATGGGGCGGGAAGACAGAACGAAGTCGGCCGACCGGTTGAAGGGCGCCAGCATCGACACGCCGGTGGTCGATCGCCTGTTCGAAATCGGCGCCATGCGGGGCCTCGACGACGTCACCCAGGCCTTGGGCGACATTCGGGGTGGGGAAGAGGTGAGTGAGGATTTCGCCGCCTGCCATGCGGCGCTGTGTGACATGGGGCTGGGCGATTTCTTGGATGTGGACCTCTCCATCGTCCGGGGACTGGCCTACTACACCGGCGTCGTATACGAGCTGTTCGACGCACGGCGATCCTTGCGTGCGATCTGTGGCGGGGGGCGCTACGACGGTCTTCTCGCCGCGCTGGGAGGTGTAGACTTGCCGGCGACGGGGTTTGGCATGGGCGACGTGGTGATCACCGAGCTGCTGCGGGACCATTCGGTCACGCCCACCGTGGGAGGCCGGTTAGACGCTTTCCTCGTCGCCGTGACCACGTCCGACGTACCTGAAACCCTGCGTCTCAGTCATGTGTTGCGGGACAAGGGCGTCCGGGTCGAATACGCTCTCAAGGCCCAGGCGGTTGCCAAGCAGCTCAAGATTGCCGCAGCGCGGCAGGCGAAGACGGCTGTCATCATCGGCCCCGATGAGCGGGAGGCAGGCGAGGTGGTGCTGCGTGATCTCGGCACCGGCACGGAGGAGCGGATGTCCACGCAGAGGCTTGCGACCGAATACCAGTGGCAGTGAAGGTCTCCTACCAAAATCCACGACGAGGAAATAATCGCGATGGGCAGCAATGGGTGACGAGCGCATAACGCCACAGGGTGAGGACTTCAGCGCCTGGTACAACGACGTCGTGTTGGCTGCCGAGCTGGCGGACTATTCACCGGTTCGCGGATGCATGGTGATCAGGCCGCGCGGGTATGGGATTTGGGAGCTCATGCAACGCGCCCTCGACGACATGTTCAAGGCTACCGGCCACGAGAACGCGTATTTCCCGATGCTCATCCCCCAGAGCTTTCTCGCCCGGGAAGCCGAGCACGTCGAGGGGTTTGCCCCCGAAACGGCGGTGGTGACCCACGCCGGCGGCAAGGAACTGGAGGAGCCCCTCGTCCTGCGCCCCACGTCGGAGACGATCATTTACGAGATGTTCAGCAAGTGGATTCAGAGTTACCGCGATCTGCCGCTCCTGATCAACCAATGGGCGAACGTGGTGCGCTGGGAGCTGCGGACACGGCTGTTCCTACGCACGACTGAGTTTCTGTGGCAAGAGGGGCACACCGCCCACATCAGCGAGGAGGAAGCTGAGGTGGAGACCCTCAATATCTTGGCGCTGTATCGACGATTCATGGAGGACTGGATGGCGATGCCGGTCGTCACCGGTCTCAAGACCGACGCGGAGAAGTTTGCCGGCGCATTACGCACATACGGATGTGAAGCATTGATGCAGGACAACAAGGCGCTCCAGGCCGGCACAACGCACAACCTGGGACAGAATTTCGCCAAGGTGTTCAACGTCCAGTATCAGACCGCAGCCGGCGAGATGGATCATGTGTGGAATACATCGTGGGGCGTGTCGACTCGGCTCATTGGCGGCCTCGTGATGACCCACGGGGACGACAAGGGCCTTGTGCTGCCACCGCGGCTGGCACCCGTTCAAGTGGTGATCGTCCCGATTTGGAAGAGCGATGCGGACCGGCAGGCCGTGTTGCAGGTCTCAGCGCGCGTGCGAGATGTTCTCAGGGAATCCGACCTGCGAGTGGAAGTCGATGAGCGTGAAGGGATGAAGCCCGGAGCGAAATACTACGCCTGGGAGCTTCGGGGGGTACCGGTACGGCTGGAGATCGGCCCGCGGGATGTGGCGGAGGGGCAGGCGGTCCTGGCGCGTCGAACGGGTGGCAAGGTGCCTGTCAAGATGGACGAGATCTCCGAATTCGTGCACGAGACACTCGACACGGTGCAACGAACCTTGCTCGAAAACGCGCGTGCTCGGCAGGCGAAGAACAGTCTGCGCAACGTGACGATGGAGCAGCTGGTCGAGCTCATGAACGGGCCCGGCGGATTCGCCTATGGGGGGTTCTGCGGCAGCGCGGCCTGTGAGCAGCGCGTCAAAGACGAAACGAAGGCGACAATCCGAGTCCTCCCGGACCCGGATTTCCAGTCGGACCAAAAGCCGGAGAAGTGTATCGCGTGCGGCGAATCGGCCACCGCCGAGGCGGTGTGGGCCAAGGCCTATTGACCGCTAGAACTCCTGTTCTTCGAGCAGGGCGAGGAAGTCCTCAGGTGATTTCAACTGCTCGAGTCGCTCGGGAACGTTCGGTTCCTTAGCGAACTGGGCAATCTTCCCCAGAACCGGCAGGTATTGGTTCGAAACCTCCATCGGCGGTGCGACGATCAAGAAGAAGTCGTGCACCGGCTTGTCGTCGATCGCCCTGAAGTCCACCCCCGCCGGTTTCCGTCCGAAGACGACGCGAAGCCGTGACACGACCAGCGAGCGACAGTGGGGTATGGCGATACCCCGGCCAATGCCGGTCGACCCGAGGTTTTCCCGTCGCTTTAGCATCTTGAACAACATGCCGTCGGATTTCTCGTCCAGCGACAGGAGGGAGACCAGCTCTTTGAGCAACTCGTCCTTCGTGTTCCCCTCGAGATCCAGCTTTATGGCATCAGAAGCAAAAAACTCACGCAAACGCATTATCAAATCCCGTACTCAGCAGGGCTCTATTGGCTCGAATTCGGCACGCATGGCGGCCGGGCCGAAACGTACGAGAACACCCTAACCCTGTCAAACACCTGTAGTTGCTGCCCCATCCGGGGGCTATTAACTTCGCGGCATGGCATTTCCGTTCCAACTCCATAATGAGATCCCACTCTTTCTCGCGCCGATGGCCGGTGTGTCCGAGCCGCCATTCCGTCGGTTGTGCCGATCGTTTGGTGCCGATGTGGTAGTCTCGGAATTCTTGTCGTGCGAGGGACTGCGGCGGGGGATCAAGAACGTCCACGACGGAGCCTTCTTCACGCCGCAAGAGCGACCCATCGGAATCCAGTTGTATGGAGCCGATCCCGCCGGGATGGCGGAAGCCGCAACCCTGGTGACCACCCACTACGAGCCTGACTTCATCGACATCAACTTCGGGTGTCCCGTGAAGAAGGTGGTTCGCCGCAACGGGGGGTCGGGATGCCTGAAGGACCTCGGGCTGGTGACCGAGATCATCAAGGCCGTGCGCGAATCTACGCCCTTGCCGGTGACGGCGAAGACCCGCAGCGGCTGGGACGAGAGCCTGCGCGATCCGGTGCGCATCGGGTTGACCTGTCAAGCGGCCGGAGTGGAAGTGCTGACACTCCATCCGAGAACCCGCTCGCAGATGTATCGCGGAGAGGCCCGCTGGGAAGAGATCGGGTTGATGGTGGATGCGCTCGACATTCCGGTTGTCGGAAACGGCGACATCAAGACAGCCGAGGACGCGGCGCGGATGCACGAGGAGACCCGATGCGCGGGGATCATGATTGGCCGCGGGTCCTTCGGAAACCCGTGGATTTTCCAGCAGGTGAAGGATCTGCTGGTCGGGCAGACTCCCAAACCGACGCCGGCCGCTGCCGAGCGGTTCGCGGTGGCGCGGCATCACGCCAAGCTCGTCTTGGAGACCCAAGGGGATACGAGAAGGACAGCGCTCGAATTCCGGAAGCACCTGGGATGGTATGCGCGCGGTCTCCCGGGGAGCGCCGAGTTGCGGGGACGGTTGCATCGGATCGAGTCCATGGCCGAGGCCGACGAGATCCTCCATGACTACGTCGAGCCGGGCCGCCGCCGTCAAACCGGGTGAGATGATATGATGGCCTGGATTACGCTCATCGTTGGACTCCTTATCGGAGCCGTCGTCGGCGTAGGAGTGGCAGGCTCCCCCCGTCGCCAGCGTCGCTGGCGCCGCTGGCGCCGCACCCGTCACGTTTCCCCACCACCACCCTCGGTCGAACACGTGATGGACTTGGTTCGCCGCGCCCACAACGCCAAAGTGGTGTACCTCTGCGGCCTCGGCTCGGAACCGATTGCCGCCAGTGGCCCCAATCGGCTGGACAACGAGACGATGGAGCGGCTCCGGTCGCTCGCCAAGCTGTCCATGGGTGATGGGAGGGAGCACGTCATCAGGGGCTACGAGGCGATCGTGGCCGTAGGCGACAGGAAGTTGGGAGCGGCGGTGGTGTTGGGCCGGGGGGACTCGTCCCCCGACGAGATCCACGAGGTCTCATCCGAGCTGCGGCGTCTCCTAGCGGAGCTCCAGGTCGATCTCGGAGCTCGACTGGCCGGGGCCCGGGCGGCACGCCCCACTCCCGTGGACCTGCCGCCGCGACTCGACACCCTTCCGGCCATTGCCTCCGGCCTGTGCGACCGGGCCAGGATCATCACCGGTCGCCCTACGGCGGTCGTGGTCCGGAATCCGGAGACGCAGACGGCTGCCGTCCTTGCGGTGTCCACCAACGCCGACCGACGGCTGTTGGGGATCCCGGTGGCGCCAGACTCCGCGGTGGGACGGGCGTGCATGGGCGATGGGGCCATCGCCGCCGGGACGGACGAGGACCTCTTCGGCCGGGTGCCCGCGAATCGGCGACGCAAGACGGGGCAGGGAACCGCTTATCCCCTGCGCGACGGGCGTGAGGGCGTCGGGGCCCTGGTCATCTTCGGCGGCAACGAGGACCTGGATCCCGCGGTCCGGGAGCGGGTGATGTGGCTGGCAGTAGACATGGGGCCCCGCTTCGCGGCAGCGGCTGCCGTCCGCGCCGCCGAGGAGCGGGCTGGCACCGACTCCCTCACGGGTCTGCCCAATCGCTCGGGGCTCAAGAGCGCGCTGGCCAACGCTCCAGCCGGTCCGTGTGCGATCCTCTGTGTCGATGTCGATCACTTCAAGAGAATCAACGACGAGTACGGCCACGCCGCCGGCGATGCGGTACTCAAACACCTGGCACGGATGTTCCGCGCCGCGATCCGGGACATGGATATGGCGGCGCGTGTGGGGGGCGAAGAGTTCGTGATCTGGCTTCCCGAGACGGACCGCGAGGCGGCACAGCACGTGGCCGAGCGCATTCGCCAAACCGTGGCGGACTCCGGGTGGGAGTGGGCGGGCTCGAAGGTAACCCTGACGTGCTCCATCGGTCTGGCAGCCAGGCCGGAAACGTCTCCGGAGCTCGAGAACCTCATTCCGGCCGCCGACGCAGCGCTGTATCGGGCCAAGCGGGGCGGGCGGAATCGGGTGGAGTTAGCCCCCGCCGCAGGCACCCAGCCCGGTTGACTCCGCTCGGAGCACGGCTAAATTTATCCATTACAACGATTTAGGTTGTTCGCGGGGGCGACTGGCTTCGACGGGTCCCGTGATGTTGTTGTTGCGTGTCCAGGCTCCTGGTGTCCTGGTTAAACCCGCCGGGAAACACACAATTGCCAATTCTGATCTGGCATTGGCTGCTTAAGCGAAACGCTTAACGCACCTGCTCCCGTGGCAGCCCGCCTGAGGCGGCGCGGGAGTATCGCAAAGTCGGGCTGCGGTCGCACGTTGCTTCCGCGTGTGGCTCAAGTTCTAGGAAGATTGTCCACCGTTGTGGCCGGTCGTGCGCCGTTCGGTGGAGACCTCAAGCGCGACCTACGCACGTAGAGCGACTTCGGATCGAGGTTCGGACCGGGGTTCGATTCCCCGCGCCTCCACTATCACAGGGCCCGCTTCGGCGGGCCCTGAGCCGCTGTGGGGGTAATCTGTTGGGTGGTTGTGCCCTGGCCGGACGGACCACGCGCCGCGGGGCCGTGCAGATACGGCCGAGAGGTGCGACAGGCCACAAGTGGAAGTGCACGCGTCTGGTTCGAGGACCCGCGACCACCTATGTTGGGCGGCATGGGCACCCAACACTTTCCTTCGAAGCGGGATCTCTGGCTTGCACTGCTGATTTGGGCGGGCGTGGTCGGGCTCGTGTATGCGGGCTTTGACGTTCTGGGTTCGACGGTGTCACCGATGGCCAAGGTATCGTTCGGGTTAGTCTCGCTGTTGGCGCCCGTTTTCATGCTCTGGTTGCTGTACTTCACGGGATACACTTTTTTAGACCGAACCCTGGTGTGTGCCTGCGGACCGTTCAAACTTCGCGTGCCCCTCGACGCGATCCGAGGAGTGCGACCGTCGCGCAACCCTGTGGCGAGCCCGGCGTGTTCGTTGAATCGCCTTCATATAGACTACGAAGGCTCGCGATTCGGCGTGCTGGTGTCTCCCAAAGACAAAACGGGGTTTTTGGCAGCGTTAGTGGAGCGGTGCCCGAATCTATATTTCGATGGAGAACGAGTCAGTTTTAGGGATGGAGTTGATTAGGGGACAGGCCGTCGAGTAACTGGCTCGCGGCTGTTCCTGTTTCTCTTGATACTCGAAGTGCCATCCTGCGCATGGGGTACGCTGGTGTCCGGTGCGAATCGGGGTTCGATTACCCGCGCCTCCATCGCCCCAATCGGGCTCGACGCATTGCGCCGGGTCCGATTCGCGTTAGGGTCGGTGCAGACCAATTCAACAGCAGCGTGTCATGAAAAAAGTGCTCATCACGGGGTCTA
>JBDHAF010000082.1:0-14997 GCA_039588255.1 Gemmatimonadota bacterium
TGGGCGAAACGCTCGGCATCATCCTGTATCAGGATCAGGTACTGCAGGTGTGCGAGGCGCTTGCGGGGTTTACCGCCGGGCAGGCCGAGGAGCTGCGGCGCGCCATGAGTCGCCGCCGCTCGCGAGCGCTCATGGAGGATTTCTGGGAAGCTTTCCGCGACGGCGCCGCCCGTCACGGCGTCACCGAAGGAAACGCACAGCACATATTCGAGAAGGTCGTCGCATTCTCCGAGTTCGGGTTCCCCAAGTCGCACGCCGCCGCATTCGGCCTGCTGGCGTATCAGTCCGCGTGGCTCAGATTTTACCATCCTGTCGAGTTCTACACCGCACTCTTCAACAACCAGCCCATGGGGTTTTATTCTCTCGACGCGCTCACCCGGGACGCCACGCGCCACGGTGTCGACGTGCTTCTGCCCGACATCAACCTCAGCGACGTGCACTGCACCGTCGAGTCACAATCGCTTCGCATCGGTTTGGCCTTCGTGCGGGACTGGGGATTGGACGTGACCGAAGAGGTGGTGGTCGAGCGCGAGCGAAATAGACCGTTCACGAGTCTAGGGGATCTGGTGCGGCGTGCGCCGCCTGCACTCTCACGCGAGGCCATTGAGAATCTCGTGTGGGTTGGAGCGTGCGACACGTTCGGCCTCACGCGGCGCGAGTTGCTGTGGCAAACGGGACTTTGGCTGCCGCCAAAAACGGAAGCGTCCAAAAAGCAGCGGACTCGACAGCAACTCGAGCTGCCTCTCGATCACCCACATGAGCACTTGCGGTTTGGTGGCATGACCGCTCATGAACGAATGCTTGCCGAATATCAAATGATGGGTTTCGCCGCCGCTGGACATCCTTTCACGGTGATGCGGGATGCCCTTCCACCCAACCGTGTAATGTGCAACGATCTCGAGAATCTGGAGCACGATGCCGACGTCAATGTGGTGGGATTGGTGGTGGCACGCCAGAGACCGTCGACGGCCAAGGGAACCGTCTTCGTGCTACTCGAGGACGAACAGGGAATGATCAACGTAATCGTTCGCCCGAACATCTACGAACGGGATCGAGTGGCCGTACGGCGAGAGCCATTCCTCTGGGTCCAGGGGAAGCTGGCCAAGGACGACGGCACGTTCAACATCATCGCCAACGAGCTGCGGCCTCTCAAAGTGCCGGTGGCCCGCTCATCGGCCGTCGCCGAAGTGGCGGAATACTCCCCCTATAAGTTCCTCAGAACGCTGCGGCAGCATCCCCCCGCCGCCAAGAGTTGGGGTTAGTGGCACGGGTGGTGGCTCGCCCGTACGACACGTAGTTTATCAACTTACCCACTGTCCACCGTACACGGCCTATTGTCATGAGATTTCTCGCACTCTTTCTCGTCTTCGCCATGACATCAAACCTCGCCGCCCAGGACTCCCGGCCGTCCACGTTGGCCGGACGATCTACCGTCTATGCGCCGCGGGGCGCCATCGCCACGAGTCAACCTCTCGCGACAGCCGCCGGCCTCGCTGTCTTGCAGGGTGGCGGCAACGCGTTCGACGCCGCCGTTACCGCGGCCGCCGTGCTCAATGTCGTGGAACCCCACATGACCGGAATGGGTGGCGACCTCTTCGCACTTTTCTGGTCAGCCCGGGAGCACCGACTGGCAGGGTTGGACGCCAGTGGCCGGGCGGGTGCATTGATGACCCGCGACGAGCTTCTGCGCCGCGGCCGGGAGAGAATGCCCGCGAGCGGTGCCGAGGCCATCACCGTCCCCGGCGCGCTCTCGGGCTGGGCGGCGCTCCTCGGTGAGTACGGCACCATCAGCCTTGCGCAGGCTCTCGCGCCGGCCATCCGGATAGCCGAGGAGGGGTTTCCGGTGACTCCCATTATTGCCGGGCAATGGGCGGCAGCCACTGACAAGCTCGCCCGAGACGATGGCGCAAGCGCCACGTACCTCGTGGACGGTCAGCGCGCTCCCCACGCCGGCGAATGGTTCCGCAATCCGGACATCGCGGCAACGTTTCATCTCATCGCCGAGAACGGACCGGAAACGTTTTATGGCGGAGAGCTGGGTCGCAAAGTCGCTGACGGCGTCCAGGCGCTAGGTGGGTTTCTCACCGTCGCCGACCTCGCGAGCCACGAGCCCGCCTGGGTGGAGCCCCTCTCCGTCGATTTCCACGGTTACCGGGTGTGGGAACTTCCACCGAGCGGCCAGGGGATCGCCGCCCTCGAGATGCTGCGGATCCTCGAACCCTACGATCTCAAGTCCATGGGTCACAACTCGGCCGAGTACCTGCATTATCTCATCGAGGCCAAGAAGCTGGCCTTCGCCGACCTCGCGCGGTTCATCGGCGACCGTGACCACATGACCGTGTCGGCGGAAGATCTTCTGTCCGACGAATTCATTGACCAACGTCGCGGGTTGCTCGACCCATCCCGCGCGGCGGACCGCGTGGAACCCGGCAAGGCCGTCACCTCCAGCGAGACCATCTACCTCACGGCAGCCGATACCGATGGCAACATGGTGTCGTTCATCAACAGCATCTACTCGTCGTTTGGATCGGGCGTCGTGATCCCGGGGACCGGCTTCGCGCTACAGGATCGCGGTGCGGGATTCACACTCGAGGCCGATCACCCAAACACCGTTGCGCCCGGCAAACACCCATTTCACACGATCATCCCGGCGTTTGTTACTCGCGATACCGGGAACGGTCACGAGCCTTGGCTGAGCTTCGGCGTGATGGGAGGCTCCATGCAGCCGCAGGGGCACGTCCAAGTGTTGTTGAACTTGCTCTATTTCGACATGGATCTGCAGAGCGCCATTGACGCTGCCCGGTTTCGCCACCTCGGCGGACGCCGCGTCGTCCTCGAATCACCGGTTACCGAAGACGTCCGCCGGGCGTTGGAGGCGATGGGCCACGAGCTCGGCAACGAGGCGAACTCGTCCTTTGGCGGCGGCCAGGCAATCATGCGGCTGCCACGGGGCTGGGCGGCGGCGTCCGATCCGCGAAAGGACGGGATGGCCGCGGGGCACTAGACCGGGGCGACGCCGTCCTTCCAGCGCCACCACTTGAGTAGCTCGGGCTCGTGGACGTCGTGGCTGGCGAAATACACGGCACAGCGAAATACGTAGAGCACGCAGCGGTCCACGTGCGCTCCCCGAAGCGCACACAGTTCGTCGTACATCGTCTCCGGATCCTTGTCACGGAGATCCTCCACCGACGAGAAACCTAGGTCGACCAGGTCCTGGGCAATGTTGGGCCCCACACCGGGGATTGTCTGGAAGTCCTGCACCGTAAACTCCTCCCACGTTGCATTGCAGCGTGAAGATCTCCTTCAGCACCTGTCGCCGCAAGGACACGTCACCGTTCGAGACGATTTCAAGTCGCCCAACCGCACTGAGCTGTCCCGGGCCTGTCTGATTGGATGTCGGACCTGTAGATTCGGCAGGACCCGCGTTGCAGGCTTCACTTCAACGGTGTACGCCGCTACGACATGTTCCACGACCTCTCCGGCAACTCATTTACATCCAACCAAATGGGAGAGCCTGTCGCCCACACCTTTCCCCGCGGCAAGGCCACTTTCTACGGTATCGCTGTTGGGGTCCTCGTCGGGATCGGTAACACCTATCTCGACCTCGACTTCACGCTGCGGCTGGAACTACTCGCATCGCTCGGGGCAGCCATCATCGTCGTTTTAGTACTGCATGAAGGAGTGCACGGTGCGGTCGGCGTCATGCTGGGTCACAAACCCACCTTTGGTGTGGAGCCGCCGTTGGTCTATACCACCTTCCGCGAAAAGATCCCGTGCGTCCACTTTGTCGCCATCGCGTTGGCGCCCCTGCTGGCCCTCGATGCCGTGTTCATTGCATTGTATGCGGCTGGTGTGCTCCCGCTATTCATGGATCTCTGCTTCGCGGTAAATACCATTGGGGCGGTCGGTGACGTCTGGATAGTCCTGAAGCTCGTGCGCCACCCGCCGACCGCGCTGGTTCAAGACACCAAGACAGGCGTCGTCGTTTACCACCCACGGTCCGGTGAGCGCGCCCGGAGATCCTGAGACGTGTCAGAGAATGTCGTTTTCCGTGATCTTCGTCTGCACGCGCCCTTGCACCTCACCAAACAGCCACCGCAGCGGTTCTCTGCTCTTCCCAGGCGAACAACCGTCGATGATCGCAAAAGTCAGGAACAGATCCCAATCGGCAATTGTGGCCAGCAGCGAGAGCATTCGATCGTGATCGTACTCTCCCTTTGACTGGGCCTGAAACCAGAGTGCATATGGCTCGTCGTGATACTGGACCATGTTCAGCAAGTCCTCGTCACTGCAGAACGACGCCAGAAAACCGCGCGCCAGCGATGCGTGGCTATTCGCATCGACTATGGCTGCGCCCTCGGCTGCCTGGCCCTTGAAGGTATCGTGCGTGTGGATGAGGATCTGTAGCTTCCAGTAGTCGTCTTCCACAAGCCTCGAACGGATCGTTCCGAGGCGCCGCTCGAGATCCTCTATGTGAGCACGTATGGTACCTTCCGGGTGGCCTTCTCGCGGCTCGCCCCAGGCAATGCCTTGCAGATACTGAGGATCACGAACGATTGCGCAGAAAGTTTCCCGGTACTCGGTCAAACCTACTCGCCACGCTCGATCAGGCGACGGCGCGCTATGTCCAAGGCCTCGGGAAACCCCACCTTCAGCTCCTCCACGCGATATCCCGTCGCAATGCACTCAACCGTCTGATCGTGGAACGCAAACAGGAAATGGCGCCGCTCATTCCACGTGGCAGGAACGTGCATCTCGTGCACGCTTTGGATTCGCCGCTCCTCTTCCATCCATCGTGAATTCTTGATGTCGTGAGCGCCATAATACGCCAGCCCCCGTCCGTTGAGGGGATGGCCGTGGAGCACCTCATCGTTCGGGCCACCGAACTTCACCGCGTAGCAGTCCTCGAACTCAACGAGGGCAATGGGGCGCACCTCATCGGACGCCGGGTCGACGACCTGCACATATGATCCATCCCAGTCGGGATCGTGCTCGGCAATGAAGTAAAGCAGCAGCGTTTTCCAGCCGGAGCACAGCACATGCGGCTCCGGAGCCCCGACGTCCCACTTTGGGGTCCAGTACAGCGCCGCGGCCGTTTCTTCCCCTTTCGCCAACGCAAGCTCGCGCTCGGCCTTGAGACGGGACTCATAGGCGGTTGCCCACTCATCGCCGGACGCCTTTTCGCACCACAGCGTCACCGCCGCCAACTTGGCTTCGAGTTCTGTCAAGTCCGACATCATTAAGCTTGGGAGGGATCCAGTCGGGTTGCCGCCTAGGACGTCGTTTTTCTCGTCGCGACTTTCTTTCCGGTAATCTTCTTCTTGGTCTTCCGCTTTGTCACGGTCTTCTTCATGGTCCGCTTCGATGAACTTGCACTCTTCCGCGCACCATTCCCACTCACTGATTTCCGCCTTGTGGGCTTCGCCTCACTTGGTCTGGGCATGAAATGCGCAAGCATCTCCTGTGCGTGCTGGAACTCGTCGAGCTTGGCAATCGCACCGCTCTTCAGCGAATCCAAGGTCTTGGCCACGAGGTAGAGGTTTGGATCGAGCTTGAGGATTTCCGACCGTGCTTCAGCGAGTTGGGCCTGCGCTCTTTCGGCCCGCGACTGGGTCTGGGCCAGTTGGTACAGGCGGCCAATCAATCGCCGCAAGGCGTGCACGATGATGTGTTCCTGGGTGGAGAGTGTGGCCAGGACGCGGGCGCGACGATCGACGCCGCTGCGGCGCTCCTTTGCCACGGCAACCTCAGCGACACGACGTTGGCCGTGGCGTCGCTCCGGTACAGCCCGGCGGTCCTTGGCGGACCGGCGGTCTGCAATTTTGCGGCGTTCCCCTTTGCGACGCGCGGTCGCTTGGGTCTCCGACATGTGTACTTCTCCGTCAACGCGGGGATGTGGGGGGGTCCCTCGCAGAGGACGTGCCTCCAGGATGATTATGAACCTTGGAGCGACGCTTGGGAAGGGCCGGTCCATTTCGGTGCGGTCAGCGCCGACGTACGATCCGGTCGGCGAGGCGCGGATGTATCCGATGGGCTCGTGCCAATTTTCGTGAAGCACCCACCAGAATCTCAAAGCGATCCCGCTCCATGCCCCGTAGGGTCGCGTCGGCAACCGAGGCTGGCGGGATCTTGCTCCCCTGCCGTTCACGGGTCATCTCGGTGTCCACCAGGGGGGGAAGGACATCAAAGACCCTCACCGAAGGGGCCGCGTCCTCGAGCTGCCAACGCAGCGCCTTGCTGAACGACCGCACCGCCGCCTTAGTGGCGCAGTACACGGGGGCGCTTTGCTTGGGCGCTATGGCGAGTATTGAAGAGATGTTCACTACCGCGGCCTCCTCCTCGTTCCGGAGCAGCGGCATGCAGAGTGCCGTGAGCTTCACAAGCCCCACAAAGTTGATCCCCACCTCCTGATCGACATTGTCCATGACGATCTTCGCAGCAGCAGTCGGGTAGTCGTCGTTGCACTGGATGCCGGCATTATTGACCAGCACGGAGATCCCGCCGATGGTCTCGTGGGCCAATCGCAGCAGCCGTCGCAGATCTCCGTCGCTGGCAACATCGCACTGAGCGGTGAAAATGCCGGAGATTCGGCCGGCCGCCTCTTTTAGCCCCTCCAGACGTCGCGCAGCGATGAGCACTTGATTCCCACGTTCCTTGAACGCCTTCGCCAGGGCAAAGCCGATCCCCGTGCTCCCTCCTGTTATCACGACCTTATGTCCGGAAACTCGCATCACCAATGCTCCCCAATGTCACTCGGTTTTTTCGCCCTTCAGCGATGTGTTGCAGATCATCGTTCTCATCCTGTCGATCGCGGCTTCAAGACGGTCAGATAGGCGCTCCACGGGCCCACTTCTTCCGCGTACTGCTTCGCCATCACCCTTGCCACCTGCCCGATGTGGCCCAGGTCGTGAACAACCCACGTCGACAACAGTTGCCGTAACGTGACCACACCGAATTCCGGGTGGCCACCGCGACGCTCGAGATCCGCAGCAGTCAGCTTCCACTCCCGCAGCGTCGCGAGATTGCCAGACCGTAACACAGCGAATTCGTTGAGGAGATCCACCAGCGACTTGCCCTTCGACTCGTCGAACTGCGCGAATCGATCGAAGCGGTCGAACTTTTGCGTTTCACCTTTCTCCAAAATCAGGCTCGCTCGGGCAATCCAGTCGGCGCGCTCGCCATGTATCAAATGGCCGAGCACGTCAAACGGACTCCAGCTTTCCCCACCTTCGTTCGAGAGCACCCAGGGGTCCGCAAGATCACGCAACAGGGCGTGGAGTACCGAAGGCGTACGGCTCAGTATCTCGGTGGCCTGCTCGACGTCGAAATGCACCTTAATATCCTCCTTCCGTGGCGTACGTGTCCGCTCCCATGAAGTGCAGGGACACGTACGGCTCGTCTCCCACCACCCAGCTGTCGTGTCCGGGACCGATGGAGAAGAAATCGCCAGGTGTGAGATCGATCTCCCGCCCGTCGTCCATCAGCACCTTGGCGTGTCCGTGGAGCACGAGTCCGATGTGATCCACCTGGCAGCTGGTCTCGCCGGTTGCCGCGCCAACGTGCTCGGACCATTTCCACCCCGCCTCGTAGCTTGCCCGTCCAATGGTCATGTCGCCGATCTTGATGAGCTCGAACTTGCCCTTCTCGAAGTGGCGCGTCTCGTCGGGTGCATCGAGTCGTTTGATCAACGTGTGCATCGGTCCTCCAACTTCAATCATCCCTCAAAAGGCAAGAGCCGGCCCCTCGCGGAGGTCGGCTCCATGGGCTCAGCCTAACAACCTGCTCGTCACGGGCTATTGGCCGGCTTCCTGCACCAGATCGCCGCCAACCGGATGCGGATTCAGATGCCGGCGGAAGCAGTCGAGCCTTCGCGGGCGGACATCCAGAGTATATGCCTGGTCGGTGGCGCCGCTAGTATCGAGCCGTCACGAAGATCTTCTGAAGGTCCGCTTGAGCAACCACCAGCAAACCGCCGCAGAAATGCCGATCCACAGGAGACCCCACACCACAGTGGGTACCCCCGTCAACTCGGCCAGTATCCTGGCGTCAGACCGAATACCCGGCCGGTCCAGAATGTCGCTCTTGATGTCCCAGATGGCGTAGAGACAGCTCGTGAGGCCGAGCACCGCGAGGGTCATCGTCTGTACATCACCCGGCAGATACTTGGCCACCCCAATGAGAGCCAGTCCGAACAACAACCCGAACGTGAGGCCGAATCCGCTCCTCATGTAGACCAGCGAAACGGTGACGACCAACGCGCCGAGACCCACCAAGGTCACCAAGTGCCAGAACCGCCTCGCCCCCACCACAAGAAGCATCCCCACACCCCACAGAAGGCTGCCAAGATATCCCGCCGTCGAAATCAAGAACTGAAAGCCACCCCTGGTCGTGCACACACCGCCCTGGTTTGGCGAAATCTCGATGCTCACCATCGATCCCCCGCTAGCTATTGCGGCGAGGCCGTGGCTCAGCTCGTGGAGGAAAACGACGAAGATCTTGAGTGGATAGATGATGCGGGTATCCCATAGGACCCACAGCACGGCCAGGTAGGTGAGCAAGCCGGCGAGAAGCCCCATTCGACGTTGGGTCAACACGTCCATACTCTGCTCCATTCATGCGACCGCGACGTGAGCGCGAGATTGCGTAGACTGTCCCAACATAACGAACCGCGTGGGATCCCGTGGACCCCACGCAGTTCACACTGCAACAGCAGGGAGGTTACCTCGTCACTTCTATCGTCCCCTCCACCGTCCGCGATCCCATGGTCAACTCCACAGTGTAGCTTCCGGGACTCACGAGCGGTGGACCGCGGCGGAATCCACCTTGCCCTCCTTCCTCCCCACTGGCCCGGGTCATATCCCAAACGGCCATGTTGAATCCAACATCACCGGTGCCTTCCAGGTCATTCACGATGTTGCCCGACGCGTCCTTCACCAGAATGGTCACCGTTCCCGGACTGTTGAGGTAGTACTGCACCGCCGCCGTCGGACGTTGAACCCCACCAAACCCACCGAAGCGCGGCAGGGTGACCGGCTCGGGGTCGAACAGGTGGATGTCCTTGGCCAGCACCTCCGGCGTCGCCTGCTGGATCGGGTGCACGTCCATGGCATACATCCCACGGCCCTCGGACGCCGCAACCATGATGTCTTCGCGCGGATGGATGACCAGGTCGTGCACGAACGTGCTGGGCAGCGAGTTCGCCAACACCTGCCAATGCTGCCCGCCATCGAGCGACACGTACACCCCCACGTCGGTGCCCACATACAGCACGTTCTGGTTCTTTGGATCCTCACGGAGGACGTTCACCGGACCCAGCGGAATGTTGTTCGTGATGCTACGCCACGTTCTGCCGTAGTCGGTGGACTTCCAGACATACGGCGCAAAGTCGTCATCCCGCTTACCGTTCTGCGTCATGTAAACCGTCGCCGGTTCGTACGCAGACGCGACGATCCGCGAAGTGAACTTCCCGTCGGGAATGCCTCGCTCGATCCGATCCCAGTTCTCGCCGGCGTCCTGCGTGATCCACACGTGGCCGTCATCGGTGCCAACGTAGATGAGTCCGAACTCGAACGGGGACTCGGAGATCGACATCAGGGTCTGGTACGGGATGTCCCCGAGGCGCTCGAGGTCATTGGCCGTCAGATCCGGGCTGATCGCATCCCATTTGTCGCCCCGGTCCATGGACCGGAACAGCTTGTTCATGCCGTGATAGATCACCCGGGGGTTATGGGGTGAGATAATGAACGGGGCTAGCCACTGACCGCGAAGATTAGGCTCGCCTTCGCGCAACGCCGGCATGAGGTTGACACTCTCCTCGGTATCCAGATGCGATCGGGAGAGGTTGCCATAAAACCCCGCCGAGTACACCACGGTGGGATCCGTAGGATCAATGGCGTGATGGCTCCCCTCGCCACCGGGAGCATTCTCAAACTGTACGGCCGGAATGTTGTGGCGTCCCCGGCTCAGGTCCACGACTCCTCTCCGACTGCCGTGATCCTGCACCGATCCATAGACGCGAAACGGCTGGTCCATGTCGTAGTTCACGTTGAAGAACTGGACCAGGCTGAAGTTGTCGTTGAAATTTCTCCAGGTTGCGCCGGCGTCGTACGAGAAATCCACTCCGCCATCATTCGCGTTGACGAGGAAGTTGGAGTTGGCCGGGTCGATCCACAGGCCGTGATGGTCTCCGTGCATACCCGGCAAACGCCGGAATGTCCGCCCTCCATCGTCGGAGACGTTCAATGCAAGCCCCATCACGTAGATCCTGTCCACAATGTTCGGATCGACGCGGATCTGGCCGAACACCCAGCCGTATGTCCCTCCGAGACCCTCCATGTACTGGCTCTCTTCGCTGACCCGCCGCCACGATCCGCCTTCGTTATCCGACCGGTATACGGTGGCACCCTTGATCACCGGACCACGGGGCCGACCATACGCATCAGTTTCGCCCTGTGGCGCCGGACGTGCCGTCTCGTAGTTGTCCACAAAGGCATAGAGCACGTTCGGGCTCGAGCGGGATATGTCGATGCCGATCCGTCCACGGTATCGCGGCTCGGGAAGGCCGTCGTTTATCTCGTTCCACGTCGCCCCGCCGTCCGTGGTCTTCCAAATGCCACTTCCGGTGTAGTGAGCCTCGTTTCGAGGGTCGTTCCACTTCTCGCGAACCCGCTGCCACGTCGCCGCGTAGAGCGTGTTGGGATCGGACGGGTGCATGACCAGATCGATGGCGCCAGTCTGATCGTTGATGTAGAGAATCTTCTCCCAGTTCTTCCCGCCGTCAGTCGTCTTGTAGACGCCCCGCTCTTCGTTGTGGGTCCACTCGTGCCCGGACGCCGCCACGTAGACCACGTTGCCATTGGCTGGGTGAACGACGATTCGCGGTATGGTATGCGTCCCCGCGAGTCCCATGTACTCCCACGTCTCGCCGGCATCAATGGACTTGAACACGCCGGCCCCAGCGTGCGAACTTCGGAAGATGTTCGCCTCACCAGTACCCACCCACACGATGTCTTGATTCGACGGATCCAGGGTCACATCACCAATCGATGTCGACGGACCCTCCTCGAACACCGGGAACCAGGTCGTTCCTTCATTGACCGTCTTCCACACACCGCCGGTGGCGCCGGCAACATAGACGGTGTACGACTGGTTGCGCGGTTCCACGACGGCAACATCCGTCATTCTCCCACTGACATTGGTCGGGCCGAGGAACTGCCACGGCAGATTCTTGAACTGGCTCTCACTCTTCATTGCCACGTGGCTTTCATACCACTGAAGACGCTGGGCGGGGTCGGTCTGCTGCGCCTGCGTGGGAGCAGCCACCGCAACTGCAAGCAGCGCCAGAACCGCCATGGTGCCAGCCTGCGAGAAAATCAAGCGAACCTTCGACATCGTCCCGCTACCTCCAAAGATTGGTGTGATGCAGGAATACTCCTGAGATCCTTTCATTAATAGCACTCCTAGGGACTCGTTACGTCAGAGCAGTGAGTCTTCGTCTCCCTTCCGAAGCACCGCCTGAACCACCACAATCCTCTGCTCTTCCAGGTTGCGTACGACATTCTCAAATTTGCGCACCGTATCGTCACCCATCAGCAGGTGCAGTCCCACCGGTGGCAAACCGTGTTTGCCTACGTTCTTCAGAGCCGCTTTGAACCAGCTCAGTGACTCCTCCGTCACATCCTCCCAATGCCGAGCCTCGAGCTCCAACGAATGCAGCACCAGCCGCAACTCCTCGGGATCCATGAGGAAGCTTATCGACGCGTCTCCAGCCCATGGCACTGGAAAGTGGGGAGCGCCTCCCGGTCCTGCGAAGACGTCGTGGAAAACGAACTTGCCGCCGCGCTTGAGGACACGGGCGATCTCGGCATGGAGCCCGTCCTTGTCCCGGATGTTCATCTGAGCGTGCTCGGTCCACACGAAGTCAAAGCTCTCATCCGGGAAGGGCATGTCGAGGGCGCTGGCGCAGCGGAATTCCGTCGATTCCTGCAGCCCCACCCGGTCCGAGAGCACCGTAGCGACGCGACAGTACTCTTCGGTCAGATCGAGGCCTGTTGCGTAACAGCCAAACGCCGCCGCGAGGTAGCGGCACGACCCTCCAAGGCCACACCCTACATCCAACACCTCCGCCTCGCTATCCACGCCGGCAAGCTGTGCCAGCTCCTTCGTGGCCTCACGGCCGCGGATGTGGAACTCGTCCACCGCCGCCAGATCGTTTGGAACCAATGCATCGAGGTCCTTCCCGGCGGCTTCCAGTGCCTCCAAGATCCGGTCGTCCAGACTGGAAACGGTGTAATGGTGTGCAACAGAATCGGCTTCACTCGCCATTTCTGCCTCCTGAGCCTCTGCGGTCGACTACGTGCGGATAGGGGGGATGAGAGTTTACGGGACCTATGTTGTCAAGGAGAGGGCGGCTATCGCTGCATGAACGGATGGCTCACTGGCCGATCCGCATTCTCCAGCAGCCTGTGGATGCGCCACGCACCATCGGATTCGAGTTTGCGCACCATGCTGTAGCGGCCGTTTTCTTGAGTCGTGTCTTGACCCGTACTCGATTCCCAGGAGAAAACACCCAACTCGTACGCAGTACTCCCGTCACGCTCCAGCTCCCGCACCTCCAGGTCGTACTGGAGAACAGTCGTCGACCGAAAGATGAATTCCAGGAATCCCTCGATGTTCTCGCGCCCCTGGATGTTTTCAATCTCGTTGGGCATGAGCACAGCGTTTTCCGTAAAGAGGGTGGCTGCCTTGGCCGCGTCACCCTCCAGATAGGCTGCTTCCAGCTCTACGTTCATCTGCTCGATCAACGGCTGCACGTTCCCCACTTGATCGCCACAACCCACTACCAAGATCCCCAATACCGCAGTCGTCAGTAAGGTCGAATGTTTCATCATGCTTGATTCCTACACTAGTTGTCCTCAAGAGCTGTCGAAAACTTTATGAAATTCCCATGAACACCCCTGGGCTCAGAGATCCTCATAGAAAACCAGGGCCGCACCGTTTGGATCATAGAGGCCGAAGTCCCGCGATCCTGCATATCCTTCACCGGAATGACGGGGTTTACGTCGAGCACACGCGTCTCAGTGGGCATCGGTCTTCCATTCCGCGACAGGGTGAATTGGCGGATGCCATTCCCGGTGTCCCTCAATCCACTGTGCCCAAAACGGCAAAAGCCACATCAACAGCCCAACGCCGGCGACCACGGTCGAACTCGGCGGCGGCGGCGACCAGGGTTGCGTCACCCAAATGAGACCGGTGAACGCCGCGAGTCCCCACAACGCCCAGCGGCCTACTCGATCTCTGGGGCTCGTCCACTTCGCATAGAGCACCAGCGCTGCAACGAACAGCGCCCCTTCGACCACGAGCGTTCCGGCAATGGAGTTCCAGAGCCCAAGGCCCAGCATCGTGCCCCCCGGCCAGAGGGGTAGATCGGGCCGATGTGTGATGAGGTCGAGCACCCAATGACTCACCACGACGCCACCCGCAATCCACCCCGCCCGACCACTCTTCAACCAGTAGCGGACCAGCAACCCCGCGACAGTGCCCCACACCACCGCCATCACCAGGCTGTGGGTCCACGGGTACGACTCGAAGTCCAGCGCCGTGAACGCCGTGTTGCCGGGGTCCACGCGCACGACCTCGATGCCCGCCAACACCAGCAACGGCCAGATGAGGTCGATCCCAAACGATGCCGCCACCAACACGCCCAGGGGCATCTTCGGCTCAATCCTCTTTGCCGCAAGTCCGACTGCCAGATGTCCTACGAACACGGTCCGCTCCCCTATCTGCGGTGGCTCTTATGTAATCGACGAGTCGACGCAGACACCCCTTCCCTCTTGTCTGGCAGATGCGGCAGATGCATCTATGAACCTCCCGCGTCACCGACTCGTCCGCGCCCAAACCACCAGATCAACGTCGCCGCCACAGTCACACCAATGGAGTTCGCCACCAGATCCCACCCCGTGTTCCGATACCCACCGACATTCGTCTCCGGCACCAGCAGGGTTGCAGCGAACTCCACCACCTCGTTGAGTGCCCCGAATCCCAACCCCGCCGCCGCCGACAACACCATGAGTCCCGCGGTTGGCGTGGCAGTCACTCCGCGCCGACGCAACGCCGCGCGCAGTCCCTGCCAGCAGACCCAGGTGGTGGTGCCGAATCCGTACGCGTGAACCACGTGGTCGTACTTCAGTACTTCCGGTATCAGCCACAACGTGTACAGCACCCGACTGTCCGCGTTCACCGGCCACCCGACCGGCACGACGACCAACCCGCCCGCCATGTGGGCGAATCCCCAGAGGCTCAACGCCCAGAACACACCGGTGGTCAACTCCACGTACCGATGCACCACGGCGATGAAACCGATCAAAAGGAACATCACCACGATGTAGAAGAGAAACTCCTGGTTTCCCCGTATCAGCGCACCAATTGTCGCCGCCGTCAGGTAAGCGCCCGTAAACAAAATGACGGGCAGCAATCGTCGTCGAGAAGTGTCGCTCATGGCAGGTCCGTTATGACAGGGATGAAACCGCTCACGAGGAATAGCCCAAAAATCTGCCTCCGGGCAAGGGGCTACAGGTATCGCTCCTTGAGGACCTGCACGTGATGACGCTCGTGGCCGGCGATGATATAGGGAAAGGAACGCACGGTGAAATCGTAGTCACTCGCCGTTCCGGTCCGATCGAGAACCTCCTCGTTGAAACTGTCGAACAAGAGGATTCCCGCCGATCGGAGATGGCGATACTCCTCGATCAACGAGGACAATTCCCACTCGCCGTAGTTGGCCCCGGCCATGAACTCGTCCTGCTCCATTCCAGGCAGTGGCTGCCGGTCACCCCGGGCAAACCAGAGCGCCCTGGACGTGAAGACCCACTCCGCATCGATGATGTGGCCAATCACCTCCTTGGTACTCCATTTGTCCGGGGCGTACCGGAAATCGGCCTTCTCGTGCGGAATCGTCTCGAGGAACCCGACCGTCGAGGCGAGCTGCTCCTTCAGGAT
>JBDHAF010000083.1:0-15163 GCA_039588255.1 Gemmatimonadota bacterium
TCTCGGGGATGGGCCGAATGCCATCGAGATCGAGTTTTGGGCGGGAGACGGCTCGCTCAACCGCAGTGACGACTTTTTGTATACGCTGTTTGTGCCGGATCGAGCGCGGTTTGCGTTTCCGGTGTTTGATCAACCCGACCTGAAAGCCCGCTATAGTCTGACGCTCGAGGTCCCCTCGGGTTGGCGTGCCGTGGCAAACGGCGTTCGGTTGAGCCACGAGATCGACGGAGATAGGGCCACGGTCGTGTTCGACGAAACCAAGCCGATCAGCACGTATCTCTTTGCGTTTGCCGCTGGTGAGTTCAAGGTGGAAACCGGAGAGCGAAACGGGCGCATGTTTCGCATGTACCACCGTGAGACGGACAGCGTAAAGGTACTGCGGAATCGCGACGCGGCGTTCGATCTCCACGCGGCGGCACTCGAGTGGCTGGAAGATTACACCCGCATTCCGTATCCGTTTGACAAGTTCGACTTTGTGCTCATCCCGTCGTTCCAGTACGGCGGGATGACTCGACGAAGCGGCGACCCAAGAGCAGTTCCTTCGCCGTGCGAGTGTCATCGCTCACGAAACCGCACACATGTGGTTTGGCGACCTGGTTACCATGGAGTGGTTCGACGATGTCTGGATGAAGGAAGTGTTCGCCAACTTCATGGCGGCGAAGATCGTCAACCCTGCCTTTCCCGACCTCGACCACGACCTGCGGTTTCTGCTGGCACATCATCCCGTGGCATATGAGGTGGACCGGACGAGCGGTGCCAATCCGATTCGGCAACCGCTGGAGAATCTACAGCAAGCGGGAACGCTGTACGGTCCCATCATCTACCAGAAGGCTCCGATAGTCATGAAACACCTGGAGCTGCTCATGGGCGAGGAGCCGTTTCGCGACGGTCTCGGAGAGTACTTGACGACGTACCAGTTCGGGAACGCGACTTGGGGCGGGCTGATAGAGATTCTCGACCGGCGAACCGAACTGGATCTTCCCGCGTGGAGTGAAATCTGGGTGCAAGAGCCGGGACGGCCCTCGGTGCGCGCGCGCCTCGATGTTGAGGATGGAGCCATCACCGCGTTGACCCTGTCGCAAGACGATCCAGCCGGGGAGGGGAGGATCTGGTCCCAGGGTTTGGAAGTGCTGTTGGGGTATCATGGCGCCGCGCCACGTTATGTGCCCGCGGACCTCGACGCCGGCGAGGTCGAGATCTCGGAGGCCCGAGGTCTCCCGGCTCCGGATTATCTGCTTGCCAATGGCCGCGGCGTGGGTTACGGACTGTTCCGCATCAGCGAAGCAACCAGAGCATATCTCTTGGAGCATATCGGCCAGATCGACGATCCCCTCACAAGGGGTGTGGCGTGGGTATCGCTGTGGGACGCGCTGCTCGTTGGGGACGTGTCTCCCCAACGTTTCGTCGAGCTCGCCCAAAGAGCTTTGCCGGTCGAGACTGATGAACTCAACACGGAGCGGATACTCGGCTATCTCACGACGGCGTTTTGGCGATACCTGGCCGTGGATGGGCGCAGAGGCATCGCCCCGGAGTTGGAGCGCGGACTATGGCGTCTCGTGCAGACGACACCGCGGCGGACCTTGCGGTCGGCGTACTTCACGGCATACCGCAACGTGTCGATGTCTCCAGCGGCCACCGCGAGGTTGATGCGTATCTGGCGTGGCGACGAGGTGGTCGCCGATTTGCCGCTTTCGGAAACCAACATGACCGCCCTGGCGGAAGCGCTCGCCATCCGGGACCCGGAAAACGCCGACGCAATCGTGCAACAGCAGTTGGATCGCATCGACAACCCCGACCGTCGAGCGCGCTTCGAGTTCGTGCAGCCAGCGTTGTCTCCCGACCGGGCAACGCGTGATGGATTCTTCGCGAGCCTTCGGGATGCCGGCAATCGAGAGCGGGAACCGTGGGTGTTGGACGGCGTGAGGTTGCTGCACCATCCCTTGCGGACGGGGGCGTCTCTTCAATATCTCCGTCCGAGCCTCGAGCTGCTGGAGGAGATTCAACGAACCGGCGACATATTCTTCCCGCAGCGCTGGCTCGGTGCCACCTTGGATTCGCACAACTCAGGGGCGGCCGCGGCGATTGTCCGGGAATTCATCGAGGAACGATCCGATCTGGCTCCGCGTTTGATGGGGAAGTTGCTGCAATCGGCCGATCCGCTGTTCGTGGCCGTGCAGATCTTGGACCCGTCGGGCTCTCGCTAAGCCTGGCGCAACACTCTTGGGCAAGGTCTTTACTATGCATCACCACATCGGAAGGTTTTTCCTTCTTGCGGCCTTGTGGCTTCCCGCCGGTGCTGCGGGTCAAAATCTCCAGGATCTCCTGACCCGCGCCGAGCGATCGAATTACGAGGAGACCAGTACGTATGAGGACGTGATTGCCTTCCTCAACACCGCGGCGGATGCGTCTCCGCGGATCCAGCTCACCACATTCGGCACGACGTTCGAGGGCCGCTCGATGCCGCTGGCCGTGGTGGGTGACGTGGAGGGGACCAGTGCCGCGGCCGTACTGGCAACTGGCAAGACCCGAGTCTACCTCCAGGGCAACATCCATGCAGGAGAGGTGTGCGGGAAAGAAGCCCTCCAGATGTTCCTCCGCGAGGTCGCTCAGGGACAACACGCCCAGTTGTTCGACTCGCTCGTACTGCTCGTCGTGCCGATCTACAACTCAGACGGGAACGAACGATTTGGCGTGAACAACAGGCCCCGGCAGCACGGTCCGGTTCGCGGGATGGGGCAACGTCCCAACGCGCAGGGCTACGACCTCAATCGGGATCACATGAAGCTCGACTCGCCGGAAGCGCGGGCCCTCGTGGGACTCATGAACGCCTACGATCCGCATGTCGGAGTGGACCTGCACACGACCAACGGGACGAGACACGCCTACCACCTGACGTACGCGCCGCCCCTCCATCCCAATACGGATGAGGCAATCTCGTCGCTCAACGCGCAGTGGCTCGTGGCGGCGAAGGATCATCTGTTCGACACGGGGGGTTGGTACGCCTACGACTACGGCAATGCCGGACGCCGGGGGGAGCCGTCGTGGCGCACGTTCGATTATCGTCCGCGCTTCAACAACAACTACATCGGACTCCGCAACCGGTTTGCGATTCTGAGCGAGGCCTATGCTTACGCGACGTTCGAGGAGCGGGTGCTTGCCACGAAGTACTTTGTCGACGGCATCCTTGGTTTCGCCGTGAAGAACGCAAGCGAGATTCGCCGGCGGACCGAAGTTGCGGACGCCAGGGACATAACGGGCATGGAGCTGGCGGTAAGCGCTCAACCGAAGCGCTCTGTGGAACAGGTGGAGATTCTCATGGGCGAGGTGGTGGAGGAAGCACACCCCTATTCGGACCGGACCATTCTCCGGCGCCTCGACGTGGTAACCCCTCAGTCGATGTACGAGTCCATCGAGTTCGAGGCTTTGGAAACGGACCAAGTTCCGGTTGCGTATTTCATTCCGCCCGAGGCCACGCTGGCGCTGGAGAAGCTCCACACGCACGGCGTGGAGTACACGGCATTGGCCCGTGACACCCGTCTCTCCGTGCAGGTGTTCCGGATCGATTCCACGACCGTGGCATCGCGGACGTTCCAACAACACAACGAGCGGGTCGTGTATGGCGCGTACCGCCAAGACAGCCGCACGCTGCCTGCGGGCACGGTGGTGGTGCGCACGGCGCAACCCCTGGGCAGACTGGCGTTCAAGTTGCTGGAGCCGAAGTCGAGCGATGGCTTCCTGGACTGGAACGTGTTCGACGCTCTGTTGGAAGGCGCGACGGAGTATCCGGTCTTGCGGGCGTTCGGAACGGCCCGGGTGTTCTAGAGAGCACCGGCGGGGCTGATTCTCAAAGCAGCGCGAGTACTCATAGTGGTCACCCTTCGTCCGATTCGCGGAGCTTAGCCAACACGCTGTAGTCCTCTAGCGTCGTCGTATCACCCACCTCTTCCTTCCCGGCGGCAATGTCGCGGAGCAGCCGTCGCATGATCTTTCCGGACCGCGTCTTGGGGAGGGCATCGGTGAACCGGATCTGGTCGGGCCTGGCGATGGCGCCGATTTCCGACACGACGTGCCCACCCAGCTCACCCTGAAGATCGGCTCCGGTATTAGCGCCGCCACGCAGGGTGACGAATGCGGCGATTCCTTCACCTTTGATCTCGTGGGGGAATCCCACGACGGCCGCCTCCGCGACGGCGTCGTGGCTCACCAAGGCACTCTCCACCTCCGCGGTGCCCATACGGTGTCCCGAGACGTTGATCACATCGTCGACTCTCCCGAGCAACCAGTAGTAGCCATCCTCGTCGGTGTGTGCGCCGTCTCCCGTGAAGTAACATCCGTCGACCTGTGACCAGTACTGCTGCTGGTAGCGCTCGTCGTCTCCGTACAGGGTGCGAAGCATGGACGGCCAGGGCTTGCGGAGGACGAGGAACCCGCCGTTGGGCGGCTCCACAATGTCGCCATGCTGATCGACCACGTCGGGAGCCACGCCGAAGAACGGCACTGTCGCGCTCCCGGGTTTGGTGGAAATCGCTCCCGGAAGGGGCGTGATCATGATCGCCCCGGTTTCGGTTTGCCACCACGTGTCGACGATGGGGCAACGCTCGTTCCCGATCACCGTGTGGTACCACATCCAGGCTTCCGGATTGATGGGCTCGCCCACGGTTCCCAGGAGGCGCAGCGTCGAGAGGTCGTGACCCTGGGGATGTTCGTCGCCCCACTTGATGAAAGCTCGAATCGCCGTGGGCGCCGTGTAGAAGACCGTGACCTTGTGGCGCTCCACCATGTCCCACAGCCGATCCGGCCCTGGATGATTGGGGGCGCCCTCGTACATCACCCCGGTCGCGCCGTTGGCCAGAATGCCGTACACGATGTACGAATGTCCCGTGACCCACCCAATGTCCGCCGTGCACCAGTAGATGTCGTCGTCGCGGAGATCGAACACGTATCTGCTGGTCAAGTACGTCCCCACCATGTAGCCACCGGTGGTGTGCACGATCCCTTTCGGCTTCCCGGTCGTGCCGGACGTGTACAGGATGTAGAGCAAGTGCTCGCTGTCCAACGGTTCGGCGGGGCACTCGGGATCTGCGTCCGCCATCAGCTCGTGCCACCAATGGTCGCGGCCGGACTGCATGTCGACGCCGGAGTGGGTGCGCTCCAGCACGACCACGCTCTCCACGGAAGGCGTCCGGGTCAGCGCCTCGTCCACCGCCTCCTTGAGGGGCACAACTGATCCGCGTCGCCAACCCCCGTCCGCAGTGATCACCGCCTTGGCTTGGGCGTCGGTAATCCGATCGACCAAGGCGTTCGCGCTAAACCCCCCGAACACGACGCTGTGCGCGGCGCCGATCCGGGCACAGGCGAGCATGGCGATGGGCAATTCCGGAACCATCGGCATGTATAAACAGACCCGGTCGCCCTTTTGGATTCCCAATCCCTTCAGGGCATTGGCGAACTTGCATACCTCGCGATGCAGTTCCCGATAGGTCAACGTTCGCGAATCGCCGGGCTCACCTTCCCAAATGAATGCGGTCTTGTCAGCCCGGGGGCCGTCGAGGTGCCGATCCAAGCAGTTGTAGCTGATGTTGGTCTCGCCCCCCACGAACCACTTGGCGTGGGGAGGATCCCATTCGAGGACCGCGTCCCACTTCTTGAACCAATGGAGCTCGTCGGCCACTCGACTCCAAAACGTGTCGGGGGAGTTGATCGACTCGTCGTACAGCCGCTTGTACTCGTCGAAGGTGCCGCAGCGGGCGGCCGCGGCAAAAGCTTCGGGCGGGGCGAATCTTCGCTCTTCCGTCAACAGGCTCTGAATGTCTTTCGCCGTCATCGGGCACCTCTGCTAAGTCGGATTCCGAAGGACATTTGAACGACGAGAATCGAGTCATTCCCTGAGGATGTCAAGGAAGGCGGTGTGGGCTACATTCCAGCCCGGCGGACCAACAAGGAGGAATCCTGGGTTTCGAACGTTTGGGTGTCATCGGCCTCGGGGCGATCGGGGGATCGGTGGCGTGGGGCGCGACGCGGGCCGGCGTGGAACATGTCGTGGGCTACGCCCGCGCAGAGGACGACGCGACGGCGGCGAAGGAGGCCGGAGCGGTTGGCGGGATTGCGTCGTCCCCGGAGTCGCTGATCGACCAGTCCGATCTCATCGTGCTCGCGGCGCCTCCCAAGGCGAACCTGAAGCTGCTGGAACGGGTGCACGACGCCGTGGCGAAGCGCGCCGTGGCGCTCACCGATGTCACCAGCGTCCAGCTCCCGCTGCTGGAGCGCGCGGAGGAACTCGGCGTAGGTTCGTCCGTGGTGGCATCACACCCGTTCTGTGGGACGCACGAATCTGGCTTTGCCGCCGCCAAATCCGACATGCTCACCGGCGCCGTGGTCTACGTCTCCCATGCATCGGCGGACGACGAGGTCACCCAGGGCGTGATGTGTTTCTGGCAGCGTCTCGGCACGTCTCCGATGGTCGTGGACGCCGCGTGGCATGATCAGCTCGTAGCGTGGACCAGTCACCTGCCGCAGGCCGTCTCGACCGTCTTGGCCGTCACGCTTGCCGCCGACGCTCCCACCGACGGCACGTTCGGGTCGGGCGCGTTGGACACGACGCGCCTCGCCGCGAGCAGCGTGGAGATGTGGCGGGATCTCATGATGCTCAACCGGCAGCAACTCCTTAGAGCCTTGGAGTCGTACGACCGCCATTCCGCCCTGTTGCGCACCGCCCTCGAGCAGGGCGACGCCGATGCGATCGCATCGTGGCTCGAGAAGGGTGCGGCATTTAGGAGGAATCTCTGACGGTGACTGCGAGACCGGAGATCGAGCTTCCCGGAGACAAGAGCCTCACGCATCGAGCGTTGTTGTTGGCAGCGCTCGCGTCGGGGGAAAGTATCATCGAGCGTCCGCTGAGGTCGCTGGATACCGGCTCCATGGCCGCAGCGTTGAGACGCCTTGGTGTCTCCATCACGCCGTTGCGGGAACAGGTACGGGTGGTGGGCAACGGGCTCGCGGGCCTGACCCAACCCAGCGGGAGTCTCCACTGCGGCAACTCGGGCACGGCCGCTCGGTTTCTCTTGGGGGTCCTGGCCGCCTCCCCGTTGTCCGTCCGGGTGACCGGCGATGCGTCGCTGCGGCGGCGTCCCATGAGGCGGGTGACCAATCCGTTGAAGAAGATGGGCGGCACCATCATCGAGCTCGCGGGAGACGGGTTGCCGGTGGAGGTCAGAGGGGCTCCTCTGGAGTCCCTCGAGTACGAATCAGATACGGCAAGCGCACAGGTGAAGAGCGCAATCCTCTTTGCCGGACTCGTGGCTGGAGTCCCCGTTGCGGTGACCGAGCCGTTCCTCTCGCGAGATCACACCGAGCGGATGTTGCGGGCGCTCGGCGTGGACGTGTTCGCCAACGAGACGACGATCACGTTGACGCCGGTGGAATCCATCCCCTCGTTCGATGCGACGATCCCCGGCGACCCCTCTTCGGGGGCGTTTGCCATCGCCGCCGCGTTGCTGGCGGGCACCGGTGAGGTGACATTGCGCAACATGCTGGTCAATCCGACGCGACTTGGCTTTGTGCGCGTGTTGCGACGAATGGGCGCCGACATCGAGGTCCGGGAGTTTTCGGAGTCGTTGGGAGAGCCGGTGGGTGAGGTGGTGGTCCGGGAGTCCCGACTCTCCGGAACCGAGGTGAAGGCACACGAGGTGCCCTCGCTCATCGACGAGATCCCGGTATTGGCGGTGCTGGCGACGGCCGCGACCGGGAAGACCACCTTCAAAGGCGTATCGGAGCTCAAAGTGAAGGAAAGCGACCGTTTGATTCTTCTGGCGGCCAACCTCGCCGCGGTGGGAGCGGAATGTCGGGTCGTAGGTGACACGTTGCACGTGTGCGGCATGTCGAAGCCACCTCGAGGAGCCGTGGAGACTGGATTCGATCATCGCATGGCCATGGCCTTTGCGGTCTTGGATCGGATGCCGGGTGCGTCCGTTGCACTTTCGGAGGTGCGCTCTCCCCGGGTGAGCTACCCCGGGTTTTTCCGCGATCTCGACCGGCTGACGACCCGTGGCTAGCCGGGTGATCGCCATCGACGGACCGGCGGGGTCGGGAAAGAGCACGACCGCCAAGGCGGTTGCCGCACGCCTGAACCTGGCCCACGTCGACAGCGGGGCACTGTATCGGGCGGTGACGCTCACCGCGCTGGACGCCGGGGTGCCACTCGAGGGTGATCTGGTGGTGGAGGTTGCCAAGGCGAAGCGGGTCGAGCTTCAGGACGTGGACGGCAAGTTCCATCCCATCATCGCCGGCGTCGACGTCTCCAAGGAAATCCGCTCATCCCGGGTCAATGAGCACGTGTCACCCGTGTCGGCCCTGCCGGCCGTGAGAACCTGGGTGACGGCGGCGCTCCGTGCCGCGGTGGCACGCCACCCCCGTGGCGCCGTGGCCGACGGTCGAGACATCGGCACCGTTGTCTTTCCCGACGCGGTGGTGAAGATCTTCCTGACCGCCGCGGTGGACGAGCGTGCCCGCCGGCGGGCGCTGGAGCAGGGCCTGGACGAGATCGGCGCCGAGCTGGAGCAAGTCTCCTCCGAGCTCCAACGGCGGGACACGATCGATTCCAACCGGGCCGTCTCGCCCCTGAAACCGGCAGAGGACGCAATTCACATCGATACGACGGATCTGGCGTTCGAGGAGCAGGTGGCGCAGGTGGTCGACAGGGCCCGGAGTCACTTTTGACGCGCTTGACCCAAATCCTTCGCGTGTCTAGGTTTATTGGCTTATGCTGAACCGCTGTTCACCCTTTAACCCGAAGGCCCATGGTAGAAGCACCCCAAGACACTGAACCCTCAACCGCACCGTCCCCCCCCAAGCCGACAATTCGCGTTCGCGACGATCTGCGCGACGAGGAGTATTCCGACGAACAGTACGCCGAGATGCTGGCCCTGTACGAGGGCACGCTGCAGAGCATCGCTGAAGGCGAGATCGTTTGCTCCAAGGTTCTCCGAGTCACCGACACCCACGTGATTCTCGACGTAGGCTTCAAGTCGGAAGGCGCGGTATCAATCGACGAATTCAAGAACGCTGGGGAGATCGAGCCGGGTGACGAGGTAGAAGTCTTCCTCGAGAACCTGGAAGATGAAGACGGTGCCGTCATCCTCTCGAAGAAAAAAGCCGACTTCATGCGTGTGTGGGAAAAAATCCGCACGGCGTATGAAAGCGATGAGCCCGTCCAGGGGACCCTCCAAAAGAAGATCAAAGGTGGTGTGGTTGTCGATCTCATGGGTGTCGATGCGTTTTTGCCGGGCAGCCAGATCGCCCTGCGTCGCGTGCCCAACATCGACGATCTCCTAGGGGAGAGCTACGAATTCAAGATCATCAAGCTCAACAAACGTCGCCGCAACATCGTCGTGTCGCGGCGCGTGATCCTAGAGGCCGAGCGGGCGACCAAGCGCGACCACCTCATGAAGGAGTTGGAGGTGGGTCAGGTCCGCACTGGCGTGGTCAAGAACATTACCGACTTCGGCGCCTTCATCGATCTCGGCGGCGTGGACGGTTTGTTGCACATCACGGACATGAGCTACGGGCGCGTCACGCATCCCTCCGAGATAGTGAAGATCGGCCAGGACGTCGAGGTGAAGATCCTCGACATCGACTGGCAGCGCGAGCGGATTTCTCTCGGCGTGAAGCAGCTTCAGGAGTACCCCTGGGAGAACGTGGCGGAGAAGTACCCTGTGGGTTCGCGTTTGCAGGGCAAGGTGGTCAGCATCACGAATTACGGTGCGTTCGTCGAGCTGGAACCGGGAATCGAGGGTCTGGTGCACATCAGCGAGATGAGCTGGACCCGCACGGTGCGTCACCCGTCGACCGTTGTCTCGATCGGCGAGACAATCGAAGCCGTGGTGCTCAAGGTCGATCCGCAGGAAGAAAAGATCTCGCTCGGCATGAAGCAGACCGAACAGGATCCCTGGATGGTCTTGCCCATGAAGTACCCGGTGAGCACGCGGATCACCGGCAAAGTGCGTAACCTGACGTCGTTCGGCGCGTTTGTGGAGATCGAGCCCGGCATCGACGGACTCATCCATATCTCGGACATGTCGTGGACCAAGCGGGTGCAACATCCCTCCGAGGTCGTGAAGAAGGCAGACGAAGTCGAGGTCCTGATTCTCAACATCGATCCGGACAACAAGCGGATATCGCTGGGGTTGAAGCAGGCACAGGAGGATCCTTGGCTCAACATCGGCGAGCAGTACCCCGTGGGGACGGAATTGGAAGGACGTGTCGTGCGATTCCAAGACGGTGGCGTGGTCGTCGACCTAGGCAACGACCTCGAAGGGTTCGTACCGAAGAACGACCTTGGTCTTCCGGACGAGCCGCCCGTCGAAGAGCAAATCCAGCTCGGCCAGCACGCCGCGTTGACGATCGTGGAAGTCGATCCGATCCATCACCGGGTACTGGTATCGGCTCGGGAATTCTTGGATCAGGTAGATGCACCCCCCGAGCCCCCACAGGTGGAGGACGAGGAGCAGGCCGCCGCCCCGCCGCCGCCGACTGAGGGAGAGACGGCCGCCGCGGCTCAGACGGATGAAGAGGCTCCCGCCGAGGCAGCCGCGGAAGAAACCCCGCCCGTCGCCGAAGAGGCTCCCGTCGAGCCAGCCGCGGAACAAAACCCGCCCGTCGCCGAAGAGGCTCCCGTCGAGCCAGCCGTGGAAGAGAGCCCGCCCGTCGCCGAAGAGGCTCCCGTCGAGCCAGCCGTGGAAGAAAGCCCGCCCGTCGCTGAAGAGACTGCCGCCGAGACGGTGGCGGAAGAACCTACCGAGGAGAAGGCCGAGGCCGAGTCCCCGACCGAGTAAACCTCAGCAGGGGAGTAGCTCGACGCCGGTGGTCTGGCAACAGCCAGGCCGCCGGCGTTTTCTTTGCCCGGCGCCGGGGCCACGGCTATGATTCCGACGCCGGCCGTTGACGGACGCTTTCACCACCACCGAGACACCCGACAGAGACCATGAGCATTCACGACAAGCTCGACGCGTTGGAGAAGCTCCGCGAGGAGTCCCAACTGGGCGGTGGCGCAGACCGCATTCAGGCGCAACACGATAAAGGAAAGCTCACAGCGCGCGAACGCCTCGACCTGCTGTTGGATCCGGGCTCCTTGGTCGAGCTCGACCGGTTCGTCACCCACCGATCCACCGAATTTGGACTCGACAAGCAGAGGGTACTGGGGGACGGTGTGGTGACGGGGCATGGGACGATCGACGGGCGGTTGGTGTACGTGTTCGCCCAAGACTTTACCGTATTCGGTGGGTCGCTGGCCGAAGCCCACGCCGAGAAGATCTGCAAGATCATGGATTTGGCCATGCGGAACGGCGCTCCGGTCATCGGCCTGAACGATTCCGGCGGCGCTCGCATTCAAGAAGGTGTTGTGTCCCTGGGAGGGTACGCGGATATCTTCTGGCGGAACACGATGGCGTCGGGGGTCATCCCACAGATCAGCGCCGTTCTCGGCCCGTGTGCCGGCGGGGCGGTGTACAGTCCGGCCATTACCGACTTCGTGTGCATGGTTCGCGGGACGTCGTACATGTTCGTCACCGGACCGAACGTGGTGAAGACCGTCACCCACGAGGATGTCACCACGGAGGAGTTGGGGGGAGCGGACACCCATGGCGGGACGTCGGGCGTGGCGCACTTCGTACATGACTCCGAAGCGGAGTGCCTGCAGGGGATCCGGACCCTCATGGGATACATCCCCAGCAATAATCTGGACGGTGCGCCGTCCAAGCCTTCCGACGACCCCGTCGACCGATGCGACGAGAAGCTGCTCACCGTGGTTCCGGACAACCCCAACAAGCCGTACGACATGCTGGACGTGATTCTCCCGGTGGTCGACGACGGCGAGATGCTTCAGGTGCAACGGGACTACGCCGAGAACATCATTGTGGGGTTCGCGAGGCTCGGCGGACATTCCATCGGCATCGTCGCGAATCAACCGGCGGTTCTGGCCGGCGTCCTCGATATCGCGGCGTCCTTGAAGGGCGCCCGGTTCATTCGATTCTGCGACGCCTTCAACATCCCGCTGATCACATTCGAGGACGTTCCGGGATTCCTGCCGGGGATAGAGCAGGAACACGGCGGCATCATCAAGCACGGTGCCAAGCTGCTCTACGCGTACTGCGAGGCCACGGTGCCCAAGCTCACGGTGATCACGCGTAAGGCCTATGGCGGAGCGTACGACGTGATGAACTCAAAACACGTGGGTGGGGATTTCAACCTGGGATGGCCGACAGCGGAGATCGCCGTGATGGGACCGAAGGGCGCAGTGGAGATTCTGTTTCGGCGCGAGATCGCAGCCGCCGATGATCCCGATGCCAAGCTGTCCGAGCTGGAGAGTGAGTATCGCGAGAAATTCGCCCACCCTTTCCTCGCAGCAGCAAGGGGCTTCTTGGACGACGTCATCGATCCGAGAGAGACGAGGCCCAGGCTCATCTCGGCCCTCCAAACGCTCTTGACCAAGCGCGACAAGATGCCCCCCAAGAAGCATGGGAACATCCCACTCTGAAGGGGCTGTGATGCGGCGGCTGCTCATTGCCAATCGGGGCGAGATCGCCCTCCGGGTCATTCGAGCGTGTCGCGAGGAGGGCATCGAGTCCGTGGCGGTGTACTCGGAAGCGGATCGGCAGAGTCCCCACGTGGATGCGGCGGACACGGCGGTGGGCATTGGTCCGGCACCTGCCTCCGAGTCCTATCTCAACATCCCACGTCTCGTGGACGCCGCCCGGGAGGCGGGGGCCGACGCGGTCCATCCGGGATACGGGTTCTTGGCCGAGCGCGCGGAGTTTGCCGAAGCGGTTGAATCAGCTGGTCTCACGTTCGTGGGACCTCCAGCGGAAGCCATCCGGGCGATGGGTGAGAAGACGGAGGCCCGGCGGCGGATGCAGGAGGGCGGCGTGCCGGTGGTGCCGGGAACGACGCGCCCGGTGGCCGATCCGGACGAGGCGGCTGCGGTAACGGCGGAAATCGGATATCCGGTGTTGCTCAAGGCCGTGGCCGGAGGTGGCGGCAAGGGCATGCGGCGTGTGGACTCGGACAAGGAGTTGCCCGGCAGTTTCCGACAGGCGACCTCCGAAGCGTCGAAGGCGTTTGGCAACGGCGACCTCTATGTCGAGCGACTCATCCAACACCCCCGCCATGTGGAAATCCAGGTGCTCGCCGACACGCACGGGACAGCCGTGCACGTGGGGGAGCGGGAGTGTTCGGTCCAGCGGAGACACCAGAAACTCATCGAGGAGGCCCCGTCACCGGCTGTGGACGCGGATCTCAGGGCCGAGATGGGGGCGACTGCCGTTCGGGCGGCCCAGGCTGTGGGATACGTGGGCGCCGGTACCGTCGAGTTCCTCCTTGAGCCGGGCGGAGAGTTCTACTTCCTCGAAATGAATACCCGGATTCAGGTCGAGCACCCGGTGACCGAACTGGTCTACGGTGTCGATCTGGTGCGCGATCAGCTCCGAATCGCCGCCGGCGCTCGACTCGATCCGGGACGATACGCCGGAGAGCCCAACGGCCACGCCATCGAGTGTCGGATCACCAGCGAAGATCCGTTCAACGCCTTCTTACCCGACACCGGAGTCATCGAACACCTGAGCGTGCCGGCGGGACCTGGTGTGCGGTGGGACGGGGGGATCGCGGTGGGAAACACCATCGGCCTGTACTACGACCCGTTGCTGGCCAAACTGATCGCATGGGGAGAAGACCGGGAGGCGGCCATCACGCGGATGCGCCGGGCCCTGGAGGAGCTAGTCATCGTCGGCGTGGCCACGTCCCAGCCGTTCCACCGGCTGGTGTTGAGACATGAGGCCTTCGTCAACGGGACGTACGACACCGGGTACTTGGAGGAGTACGGGGAGGGGTTGTTGGATGCTGCCGACGGGGTGGGCGAGGCGGAGCGTGTGGCCGTCGCCGCGGCCCTGGCCGAACACCAACGGAGACACACGCCCACACTGTCCGGCGCAGCGGCCGACGGGAAGGCGACCGAATCGCCCTGGCTGCGGGCGGCGCGCCTGGATGGGCGACGATGACGGTGATCACCATCGAGCGCATCGCCGCCGGAGGAGAAGGCGTGGGGCGAATGCCGGATGGCCGGGTGGCCTTTGTGTCCCGAACCAGCCCTGGCGATGTGGTAGAGGTTGAGGAGGTGCAGGCGAAGCCACGCTACGTTCGGGCCCGGGCCCTGGAGGTGAAGGCGCCGAGCCCCGAACGGGTGGAACCCCAATGTGTGCACTACACATCCGAGCGGTGTGGCGGGTGCCAGCTGCAGCACGTGTCGTCGGAAGGGCAGCTCCGGGCCAAGAGCCGCATCGTGGGGGATGCGCTTCGGCGGATCGGCGGCCTGGATGCCGAAGATCCGGACGTCGTGCCGTCGCCGATTGCGTGGCGCTATCGCAGCAAGATCCGGCTCACGGCGCGCCACAGCCGGAAGGGGACGCTCATCGGCTTGCATCGAGAGGACCGGCCCGGAGTGGTCTTCGAGCCGGACGACTGTCTCATCACCAGTGAACGGGTGATGGGTCTCTGGGCCAAGCTGCGGGAGCACCGGCAACTCCTACCCGGGGATGTCCAATCCGTGACGCTCAACGAGGATCGGGAAGGGAGACTCCACGTGATCGCCGGCGCGGCGGGGGAACCGTGGAACGGCGAACCCCTCGTCCGGGCCCTCGGCGAAACGGCTCTGTCCTGCTGGTGGGAGCCTGCGGGAGGTGCCGCTCGCGTCGTGGCCGGACCGGAAACCGGGTTTCCCGCCCTGGCGTTCGAGCAGTCCAATCCGGATTTGGCGGGCACCATCCGACGCGATGCGGTGTGCGGCCTGGGTGACCTCCGGGGTTCGCTGGTGTGGGACCTGTATGGCGGCGTGGGGGATACAGCGGAGTTGCTGGCCCAGGCGGGAGCCACGGTCTGGTCGGTCGATGCGGATCGGGCCGCTAAGGAATGGGCTCGGAAGACGAGCAGAGACGGCGTGCACCACCTGACCGGCCGGGTGGAGAACGTGCTCCACCGCCTCGCCGAACCCGACGGAGTGATCGTGAACCCTCCTCGGGCCGGACTCGCGGCGACGGTCGCCCGGCACTTGGACCGGTGGGCCGAGACCCATCCCGGCGGCCGCATGGCCTACATCTCGTGTGATCCCGCCACGCTCGCT
>JBDHAF010000084.1:0-21972 GCA_039588255.1 Gemmatimonadota bacterium
TGTGCGTTATTCGGTCCGGAGGGCGATCATCGGATCCACACGTGTCGCCTTTCGTGCGGGCATCCAACACGCCGCGACGGCGACTCCCGACAACAGCACGGCGACACTCACGAACGTCAGCGGGTCCAGCGCATCAACTTGGAATAGTAGACTCGACATCGTGCGTGTCACGCCAAACGCCGCCACCAGGCCGACGGCCACGGCCGCCAGTGTGAGCGCCAAGCCCTTCCCCACCACGATCCGCAGCACTTCGCCGGGCGTGGCCCCCAAGGCGATTCGGAGTCCCAACTCATGGGTCCGCTGGGCGACGGCGTACGACATGACGCCGTAGATACCCACGCAGGCCAAGATGAGCGCGACAGCGGCAAACCCACCCAGCAACCACATGTTGAACCGCCGCTGGTGGTACGTCGAGCCCAAGCGCTCATCCATCGTCCGCACGTCGGACACCGGAAGTTGGGGATCGAGGGCCCAGAGCTGCTCTTGCACAGCCGGCAACACGCTCATGGGATCCACGTTGGTGCGTACCACAAACGACATGAAGTTGTACAGGAACTGCTGGTGCGACCAGTAGATCTTGGATCGGGGTGCGGTCTCGAGGCCCGTATGGCGCACGTCCGCCACCACGCCGATGACCTCGCCGTGCATCAGGCCGTTCCACGGCATTGTGATGGTTTTCCCGAGGGGATTCGCGTTGGGCCAGAAGCGATCGGCCATGGACTTACTGATCACGATGGGGAACAGCTGGGCATCTGCCCGTTCGGCGCCGTCGAACACGCGACCTTGGAGCGCCATGATGCCCATCGTCGCGAAGTAGTCGTGATGCACCGCCCGGACGTCGGCGACCGGCCAGTCCGCCGGACCGGGTACGGGCAGCTCATCTACGATGAAGCTGGTCGCCGCCCCCATTCCGTCCAGGGGCAAGAAGTTGATCGCGCTTGCCGCCTGCACCTGGGGGAGTCCTTCGATGCGATCGATCACCTCATTGAAGAAGACCACTCGCTGCGTTGGGTTGGGATACCTGGATCCCGGAAGCTGAACCTCCAAACTGAGCACCTGGGCCGGCTCAAAGCCCAGCTCCACGTCGAGCATGCGCTGGAAGCTGCGGATCAACAAACCGGCGCCCACCAAGAGCACCAGCGCCAAGGAGATCTCGGACACAACCAACAGCCCGCGGAGCCGATGACTGCCGTGACCTGCCGATGTCTTTCCTCCCACCTTGAGCGTCGACTGCACGTCGGGTTTGGACAGGTGCAACGCCGGCATGAGCCCGAATCCCATGCCCGTGAAACCGGCAACGGCCAATGTGAACCCCAACACCCTGCCGTTCAATGCGATGTCATCGAGCCGCGGGATGTCGCTCGGCCCAAAGGTCACGAGCACGCTCACCGCGCCAAAGGCGACGACCAGCCCCACCCCGAGTGCCGCCGCGGTGAGCACGGCACTTTCCGTGAGCAGTTGCCGCACGAGGCGCCGTCGGCCCGCCCCGAGAGCCGAGCGGATGGCGATCTCCTTCCCCCGCACCGCGGCACGCCCCAACAACAGGTTCGCCACATTGGCACACGCGATGAGGAGCACCACGCCCACTGCGCCGAGGAGCACGAGCAGAGCGGGCCGGATCGGACCCGCCACCTGCTCCTGTAGCGGCACGAGGTTGATTCCCCATCCGTCGTTGGCGGTGGGCCACCGCTCGCGCAAACGCACGCCCAGTCTGTCCATGGCGGCCTGGGCTTGCAACACGGTGGTTCCAGGTCGCAGCCGGGCGACCGCGATGAGGAACCGGCCTGTCGACTCCCATTCGGAGGCGGACAGCGCCGCCGGACTCCACATATCGGGCTCGCTGGGAAAGTCGAAGCCTTCGGGCATCACCCCGACGATCTGGTATGACGCATCCTGCAGGGTGATGGTTCGCCCGAGAACACCGGGATCCCCCCCGAACTGCCGCTGCCAGAACCCGAACTCCAGCACCACGACCCGGCTGTTGGTGGGGTCCATCTCTTCGGGCCTCAACACCCGACCCAGCAGGGGACGCACGCCCAGGATCTCGAACAAATTCGTGGAGACGAACCCGACAGACACGACCTGCGGGTCCCCCTCTCCGGTGAGGTTGCGGCCGCGCTCGAACATCGCCGCGATACCCGAGAACACCTCGTTCTGCTCCTGCCAGGCGCGGAAGTTCCGCGGGCTGAGGACGTTTTGGGTTCTGTTGCGAGGGAGAAATTGCTCCCACACCATCGCCAGCTCTGCCGGTGACTCGTAGGGCGGCGGCGTGAGCAGGACGGCGTGCACCACGCTGAAGATTGCGGTGTTTGCGCCGATGCCTAGAGCGAGGGTGCCGACGACGGTGGCCGTGAACCCCCGGGCTCGGGCCAAGCTTCGGACCGCATACCAGATGTCCCTCGCGAGCTGTTCGAACATGTGGCCGCTCCCCCTCGCGGACCGTTTTCCGCCGTGACGCGTCCGGACCGACGTGGCGCGTTGATTGGTGTGCTCGATGACTGCATGTCTGAGGAGGTCGGGGACGTCCCGAGCCATGAGCCCGACCAGCGCCCAGTTCCCTCTCTTCGCCCGGGTCAGGGCCCACCGATCGGTGAGCACCTTGGCCATCTCATCGGCGAATTCCCGCCTGAACGACCGGGGATAGAGTGCGAGCGACAACCGCAGCAGGACGCGGGTCATTTAGAGGAAGCGCTTTTCCCGAGCGAGGCCCACCAGCGCGTTCATCCTGGCCGCCTCCGCGGCGGCGACGCGAGCCCCAAGAGGGGTGAGGCGGTAATAGCGCCTCCGCTCATCGTCCATCCCAGGGTCCACCCGAGACTCCGCCCGCTCGAGAAGCCCTGAGGCCAGCATCCGTTTGATTGCAGTGTAAAGCGTTCCTGTGCCTAGCTTTACGGTCCCGTCAGAGCGGCCTTCGATCTCTTGGAGAATGGCATAGCCGTGCATTTCCCCCTCTGCCAGGGCGAGGAGGATATGAAAGACCGGGGCTGTGAGCGGCAGGAAATCCGTGGAGTCGTTCATGGTTCCTCAGGCTACTAGGTCGTTACCCACTACTACGTCGCGACACAATATATAGTTTCAGGATACATTGTGCCACGAGTTACTCTGGCGAAGGACCCGCCCGGCTGGTCACATGATCGGGGATGAGGCTGTTGTGGCCTTGGTGAGTTACTCCGAGTCGCCGAGTGTTTCGGTCACGAGCGGTTTCCGGCCGACCCCAGGATTTCCGACGGGGACACGGTCGCATCGGATACCTCGCACGTCTCCACCCGCTCGAAGTCGACACCGAGGCCGGCGAGATACGGATCGACTTCCGCCCCCGCTGCCCCCCCTTCCCCCACCCGCATGATGCACGCCAGCCTGGCTTCCCGGCTGACCGCCACCGCCGTCCATCCGTGCTTGTCGGCAGCTCGAATGGTGACAGTGATGTTCGGATGGTGAGATTCGAAACCGAGTTCATCGAGATTGGTGGTATACGTCCGCTGGCGCTCGCGATAGGTCTCCTGGTCCCGGACGATCCCGCGTAACTCGCGGGCCAAGGCCCCGTGGTCCACCTCGTCTCCGTGGGCATGCCTGGGAGGGCCCAGGGTTCGACCATTGAGGGTGGTGTACGACAGCAAGCCCACCATCACGACGGCGACAAAACCGCCTGCAACCGTTAACACACGTTCACGGTTCATGAAGACCTCCGGCGTTTGTGCGTGCACCCCACTCTATCCATACAAGTTAAGGGCCCTCGTTGATCCCGTCACGCTGAGGATGGCCAGACGGTCGCACGCCAGGCTCCAGTATTGTGTTCTACCTCACTTGACGGATCGCCGAAAACTCCAATTTTGCGGGGAATCATTTTCCGATACTGGAAGGGAGCCACGCGATGACCCTCCTCGCCCTCCTCGCCCAAGCTCAGAGCCAGCCCTCGGCGTCGACGATTGTGCAGAGCATGATGCTAGCGGTGTTGATCCTCTTCGTGATCTCCGTGATCGCGACCGGATTCACGACAAGGAAGATCGACAACATCTCCGAGGCGACGTACGGCAAGGCGTTCCTGGCAACGTTTCTCAAGAACATGCTTTTCTGGCCGGCCTTCTTGATCGGCCTCACTCTCGAGGGCATGCCGCCCCTCGGGGCATTTGCCATCGCGGCGGTGATCGTTCCCATGCTCGTGTACAAGATCATCTACTCGTGCATGTGGAGAGAGGCCTTTGTGGTTTGGCTCATAGTGTCCGTGGTCGAGTTTGGGTCAGGGTATGGTCTCACCTTGGTGGGACTGGCGAGCTTAGAGGCGTTCGGCGCCTAGCCAAACAAATGGCGGGTGGGCAATGAAGCGCCTCTCCATTGCCAGCGGCCGAGGTCCTCATTGGGCTGTCGCGCTGACGCTGTTTGCAGTCGGCTGCTCGGTGAATCCGGCGACCGGCGAGCGCCAACTCATCCTCATCGGCGAGGGCAGCGAGATCCGCATGGGCCGGGAGGCCGACGGAGAGATCACCGCGTCCCTCGGTGCGTACAACGATCCGGGACTGCAAGCGTACCTCACGGACCTCGGCAATCAGCTCGCCGCCACCTCCGAGCGACCGAACCTCCCGTGGAGCTTCAAGGTCGTGGACGACCCCATCGTCAATGCGTTCGCCCTGCCGGGCGGATTCATCTATATCACCCGCGGCATCATGGCCCACTTCAACTCCGAGGCCCAGCTCGCTTCGGTCGTGGGGCACGAGATCGGACACGTCACCGGACGACACTCAGTCGAGCAGTTGAGCCGAGCCCAACTCGCCCAGGTGGGCCTGGTGGCGGGAGCCCTCGTCGTGCCGGAGCAGTTCCAGGCGGCGTTGGGGGCGGCGAGCGTGGGCCTGCAGCTCATGTTTCTGAGATTCGGACGGGATGACGAACGGCAGGCCGACGACCTGGGGCTGCGCTACCTGGACCGCGCCGGCTACGATCCGCGGGAGATGCCCCAGGTGTTTGCCATGCTGGGCCGCGCGAGTGCCGCCGCCGAGGGAGGAAGCGTTCCCGAGTGGCTGTCGACCCACCCCAACCCCGAAGACCGCGAGCAGCGCATTCAACCGACTTCACCGGCCGGAATGTGAGCCGGGCATCCTATTTGGATCGACTGGACGGCATGGTGTTTGGCGCTGATCCGAGGGACGGCTTTTTCGAAGGGACGCTCTTCATGCATCCGCGGATGCGGTTCAGCGTCAGGTTTCCGGAAGGCTGGCATACACAGAACCAACGCCAGGCGGTGGTGGGAGTGAATGAAGAGCAAAACGCCATCGTTCAGTTGTCCCTCTCATCCCAGGCCACGCCGGATGCCGCCGCGCAGACGTTCATGGCCCAGGAGGGCATTACCGGGTCGACTCCCCGGCGAACGACGATCAACCGCCTCCCGGCCGTCACGGCTGACTTTCAGGCGACCACGGAGCAATCGACCCTGGCGGGAAGCGCCGTCTTCATTGCGTACGACGGCAACGTGTACCAACTGCTGGGTTACGGCACGACGGATGCCTGGCAGTCGAACCGCGATATCGTCCAGCAAATGTTCGGCAGCTTCGGAGAGTTACGCGACCGCGACGCTCTCAACGCTCAGCCCATGCGCATCGACATTGTCACGGTGCCGCGGGCGATGACGCTACAGCAGTTTGCGACCCAGTATCCGTCGGAGGTTTCGGTGGAGCAGCTGGCCCTCATGAACCAACTGGAGGCCGGGGCCATGATCCCCGTCGGCACGAGGCTCAAGCGGGTGGTCCGGTGACTACTCGAAAATATCTCTGAACGTTCGCAACTGGGCATGGCTGCCCATCATCAGCAGGATGCTGTCGGGCTCCAGCACGGTCGCCGCCGGCGGGTTGGTGACCAGACCCACACCATCCTGGACGGCGATGACGTTGAGTCCGGTTCGGGCGGCAATGCCGCTACCGGCAAGCGTCTGGCCGGCCAGTGAATCGGGCGGGGCGAGCTCGTAGAGGTCGATGCCCTCACCGAGAAAGACCAGTGCTCTTCCCTTCAGCAGGGCGATCACAGATTCCACCCCCAGGGATGTGTGGCTCAACGCGAGGTCGGCGCCGGCTCGCCGGATTGCCTCCATGTTCCGGTCGTGGGTAATCCGGCTCACTATGCGTACGTCGGGAGCGAGACGGCGACAGTAGACCGCTAGGTAGATGTTCATGGCGTCGTCGTTAGTCGTGAGCAGAACCCCTGGCGCGTCTCGCAAGCCTGCCGCCATGAGAACGTCTCGCTCAGCGGCGTCGCCAATGAATAACTGGTTCGGGATTTCGCCGATCGCGTCCCGCAGACGTTCGCTCCGCTCGACGATGTTTACGGGAACACCCTTCCGTTTCAGCAGCCGCGCCGCCGCCTGCCCCACCTTTCCACCGCCGATCACAAGGACCGGGCTGTAGTTGGCGTCGTAGATACAGAGAAACTCGTTGAGCGCTGCGATCTCATCCTCCGTGCCGATGACCACCGGATAACTGTGTTCGGTGAGCCGCGTGTCCGGCTCGGGAGGCGCAAACTGCGCTTGTTCCAACACCCCCACGACGTTCACGCCCAAAACTTCCTTGAAATCGGTCTCACGAAGGGTACGACCGACAAAGGGCGTGTTGTGCACCGGGAATTCCGCGATCAGGAGATCACGGAAAGACCCGATGACATGCGCTTCGGCGTGCCCCGCATTCATCCTATTGGCGAGCTGCTCGCCGAGCTGCTGCTTCAGGTTCAAGACCCTCGTGGCACCGGCCAGTTCGAGAATGTCGACCGAAGCCTCGTTCTCTACGATGGCAGCGATGGGGGTCGATGGCCCAACCTCTCGAACTGTGAGGGTCACGTTCGTGTTGGTGGTGTCGTTGGCATTCGCCAATACCAGACTCGCTGCCGGCACCCGCAGCCGCTCGTACGTGGCGCGATCGTCGATTTCGCCTGGCGTGGCCGACACACCTTCCTCTCGGAGCGCAGTCAACCTTCCTGGATCCGCCTCGAGAACGAAGTACGGAATTCCTCGCAGCTCCATGTTGTCGACCAGCGCAGGAGCAATGTTGTCCCACTTTGCGATGACCACGTGTCCTTCAACTCGCTCGGGCACCGCTCGGGCTTCCAGCCAGGGCGTGTAGAAGAACTGAATGAACGCATAGGGGAGCACGACAAACACCATGAGGATGCCCGAGACGAGGACGATGGAGGTGAAGAGCCTTCCCACTTCACTGAGGAACACCACGTCGCCCAAGCCGAGCGTGGTCATCGTGCTCAGGGTCCCAAACAGTATCGAATAGAGAACGACGATGGCGGCGATCAGGGCCAAGTATTTGGCGAGGGCGCGCACATTTCGGCGGTGGCGCCGCTCCTGAAACGCATCAACCCATTTTGGCCTGCGTTTTTTCATGTCTCGGAAGCTGGTGTACCCGTGTCAAGACACGGACGAACAGCGGGCTCAGGAGACCTTGAAAACCTGGTCGTGTTGACGCGTCCGCTATGGAGAAGATCCGTTCCGTGAAATCCGTGGTGTGCCCCAAGAAATGGATTTCGTCTCCTACGTCCACCGCATCGTCATCCAGGTGAACGACGGCGACGGATGGACCCTTGAAGTAATGGGTGACCGTGCCAATGAGATGCTCCGACATGATGCCTCCAAGCAAAGACTCGCGGGTGGCGCTGCCACAGGAAAACTACTGATCGCGACGGACTTTCTCCAACTCAGCCTCATGCGTTTGAGACATTTTCGTCTCGCACGTCGGGCCTCGTACTGAGGATCCACAGCCGTCCAAGTAAGTTATGGAATGCGCATACCGGGCCCTCTGCTCCCAGGTCGTTTCGTCAACCGCCCCAACCGGTTCCTCACCATCGTCGAGGTCGACGGCTTCGAGGTCGAAGCGCACCTGCCGGACCCCGGTCGCCTGAAGGAACTGCTGGTGCCGGGGGCCCGGGTGTGGGTGCGGCGCGTTGCCAACCCGACCCGCCGAACTTCGTACACGCTGACCCTCGCGAGAGCTCCCACAAACGAGATCGTCTCCCTGGTGACGACATTCCCCAACGAGATGGTGGCCGAAGCCCTCGCCGCCCGGCGGATCGGCGCGCTCGCCCGGTGGACCATCCGGCGGCGAGAGTTTTCGTGGGGGAAGAGCCGGTTCGATTTCCTCCTGGGCGACGAAGACGAGCGTCGGATGCTCTTGGAGGTGAAATCGGTGACGCTCGTCGAGGGCGATCGGGCCCTGTTTCCCGACGCCGTCACCGCCCGTGGCGCCCGGCACGTGCGGGAGCTGGCCGCCGCTACCGGCCAGGGATTCGAGACCGCCGTGCTCTTTGCCGTCCAGCGCCGGGATGCCGCCAGCGTGACGGCTGCAAGGGCCATCGACCCGGGGTTCGCAGATTCCGTGGCTGCAGCCCAAGAGGCCGGCGTGCGCCTCCTGGGATATCGTTGCTCCGTTTCCACCTCGAAGGCGGAGCTCACCGACCCAATCCCCGTCCTCATCGACTGAGCCTCTGGCCCTTGACGGGTCCTGCGGAATCCCTAATATTCGCTGCCACTAATTTTACTATTAGGGATTACTGATTCCCTGAAATTCCATGCCTGAGATCCTACGACCCCTAACCGCCTGGGCGCTTTTGACCGCTCTCACCGCCCTCCCGTGCACCGCACAAGAGGACCCCCTGGTCACCGACCGCCCCGACTTTACCGAAAGCGCGCTGTCGGTCCTGCCCGGTGTGGTGCAGGTGGAAGCGGGATATACCCTGACCAGAGACGACGCGGTCAATGGCCATTCGCTGGGGGAGGTGCTGCTTCGGATCGGGGCACTGCCCAGAACCGAGGTGCGAATCGGCCTCAATTCGTTTGCCTGGACCAACGATCCCGGGGACGACGTGAGCGGGACGGAGGATATCTCCGTGGGAGTCAAGGTCGCACTTGCACCTGGCGGCACCGACGGATTCCAGCTCCTCCAACCCAGCATCGCGCTGCTGGTGAACACCACCCTTCCAACCGGCGCCGACGGGATCGGCGAAGATGACCTGCAACCTGCCGCAACGTTGGCGATGGCGTGGGAGCTGTCGGACCGTTTGGGATTGGGAGCCAACGCCAGCGTCGCCGCGGCCTCGCAGGACGGTGACCGTTTCGGTCAGTTCTCGGGGTCGCTGTCCGTCGGAGCCGGGCTCGCCGAGCGTGTGGGCGCGTACGGGGAGTACTTCGTGATCGCCCCACCGGGCCCCGATGACGAGGCAACGGGTTTCCTGAACGGCGGACTGACCTTCCTGGCGAGCAATGACTTTCAGCTGGACGTGCGCGGCGGGTTCAGCGTGCACGGGGTCGAGACCGATTTGTTTTTCGGCGTCGGCCTCGCGACACGGTTCTAGCTCAGCAGGTCATTCCCACTCGATCGTCCCGGGCGGCTTCGACGTGATGTCCAACGCAAGACCGGATATTCCCGGCAGCGCGAGTATGCCGCCGCGGAGGTCGTCCAGCAGTGCTGCCGGCAACTCGACCGGGGCGGCCGTCATCGCCCGCTGAGACTGCACCGGGCGAACGACGACGAGCTCCCCCTTCCCTGCGGCAAACTCGACGGGCACGAGCACTGTGGGGCATTGCCAGATCTCGTCGTACATCCCGTGCCGTGACAGCGCCTCCATCACGATGTCATCCGCCTCCCGCAGCATGTCGAGACGCTCACGCGTGGCGGTGGCGGCAACGGGACGAACATCCTGGGGAACGATGGGGGAGAGATTCCAGATGCAGCGGTTGATGCCCGGCACCTCCGCCGTGATGTGAGACGCCGCGTCGAGAAGCGTCGACCAAGACACGTCACCCGACAACAAAACCGGATGCTCGTACGCTCTCAGATCCGCCTTCACGCCCACGGAACGGATGGGTAGTGTGAGGACCTCGACGCCGAACTGTTGACCTAATTCTTGAAGCTGCGATGCGATGCCATCGAGACCCGCTCGGTCGGGCTCTCCGTCGTTGCACAACAGCCGCACACCCAACCCGGGCCCTGGGAACGGATGGCGCCACAACAATTGATGGGGAACGCCGAGGCGCTCGCCCAACTCCCGCACCTCGACCTTGTACAACTCGGCGAGGGGCTCGACGACTTCCCCTTCGGCGATCATTTGCTCGATGATCGGCACGCGATTGTGGTGGGTTTTGATGGTGTCGGCTCGCTTGGTCGCCCCGGTTTCGATCGTGTCTGGATAGATCGTGCCCTGTCCGAGGAGGTGGTGCTCGATGCCGAGTCGCTCGGCTTCCGTCTGAAACACCCGAATGAAGGTCTCGCCGATGATGGTGCGCTTCTCCTCGGGATCGATGACGCCCTTCAGGGCGTCGAGAAACGCGTCGCTGGCATCCACAAAGTGCAGGTGCTCTCCCAAGTGCAGCTCCTGGAATAGCTCTACCACCTTTCGGCTCTCGTCCTTGCGCATCAACCCGTTGTCGATGTGCAGCAGATTGAGACGATCTGGACCCAAGGCCTGGCCGATGATCACGGCCGCCACCGTCGAATCCACCCCACCGGACACCAGCAGAAAAACCGATCGATCCCCCACCTGCGCCTTGATCTTCGCCTGCTCCTCGTCGACGAAGCTCTCCATGGTCCATGATGGCCGGCAACCGCAGATCTCGAACAGGAAATTGGCGATCATCTGATTGCCGTGAACGGTATCGTCCACTTCGGGATGGAACTGAAAGCCGTAACGCTTGAGCGAATCGGACCCGATGGCGGCATAGCGATGGTCGGTGGTGCCCTCCGCCGTCGCCGTATAGCCGAGCTCCTCGAACTGCGGTCCAAGGCCGCTCACCGAGTCGTAGTGGCTCATCCAAACCTGCTCCACCGGGCCGAGGCCGGCGAGAATCTTGTGCTCACCCTTCAAATGGAGGTTCGCCCGCCCCCACTCCCGTCCCCCGTGCACCACCGTGCCGCCGTAGTGCTTCGCGATCTCCTGGTGACCGAAACAGAACCCCACGATGGGAACGTTGAGATCGTAGATCTCCTTGGTGTACTCCGATTCTTCCCCATGGGAGGCCAGGCTCGGGCTTCCCGAGATGATGATTCCCTTGTAAGGCGCGAACGCCTCGATGGAATCTTCGGGTTGGCGGATTTCGGCCAGCACCCCTTGCCGGCGGACCTTGGTGGCTATGAGATGGGCGTATTGCCCACCGAAGTCGACTACGGCAACGGTGTCGTGTTTCATATACTCGGGGTTGTATTGATTCGAACTCGCTGCGTCATGTCATTGGCTGTATACAGTTTAGCACCGGTGGGAAGGGGCTTCCGTTGCGGCACAAGCGAGAACGCTCGTACCACTTCGAGAGGTAGAAAGAAGTGGCCCGTTGTGACGCACCCACGATGGCCGCAATATACGCAGTGGTCGCAGGCTTGATTCGAACCTTCTACACAGAGGTCGCACATGAGAACGCGCGTCTTCCTCGGGGCAGTCTTGCTGGGATTTGCCGCCGCCCCGCTGCATGCTCAAGCCCCGCTGTTCACCGATGCGTTTTCCCAAGACGAGTTCGCCGAGCGGCGGGCACGGGTGATGGAGACTATCGGCAACGCCGCAGCCATTGTCCAAGGAGCCACCGAATATCCGGGCTACGTCAAGTTCCGGCAGAACAATCAATTCTTCTACCTGACCGGCGTCGAAGTCCCCCGGGCGATTCTGGTCATTGACGGCCGTGCCAAGACCTCGACGTTGTACCTCTTGCCGCGCAACGAGCGAGCGGAGGCCTCGGAGGGACCGGTTCTGGTGCCCGGCGAAACGGCTGCCCAACTGACGGGCATCGAAGCGGTGCATTCCCGGGAGCAGTTCGGCCAAGCCCTGCATGCGTTGGGCCAGGAGGGTCGGGTGATCTACACGCCGTTCCGCCCGGAGGCGCTTCACGCGGCAACCCCCAACTACACCACGAACCACGCGGCAGCCTCGACGGCCGATCCATGGGACGGGCGCCCATCACGCGAGGCGGCTTTCGTCGAGCGGGTTCGTGCCGCCGCCCCCCAAGTGGAGATACAAGACCTGGATCCGATCCTCGACGCGATGCGGCTCATCAAGAGTCCGCGGGAGATCGAGCTAATCCGCAAGGCCAGCGAGATAGCCGGGGACGCCATCATCGAGGGCATGCGGTCCGCAACGCCGGGGATGTACGAGTACGAACTCGAGGCCGTCGGCGAATACGTCTTCAAGCAAAACAACGCACAGGGGCACGCGTACTTCTCGTTGATCGCCGCGGGAGAAAACGCCCACTATCCCCACTACCACGCGTCGCAGAGCCGACTCGACGAAGAAGACATGGTGCTGTGGGACTGGGCGCCCGACTACGAGTACTACACCTCGGACGTCACGCGCATGTTTCCGGCCAACGGGACGTTCAGCGCACACCAGCGAGAGCTTTACGCGATCTATCTACGGCTGTATCAGGCCCTCATGACCTCGATTCGTCCCTATGCGACGGCCGCCGAGATCGTGGAAGACGCAGTGCAGAAGATGGAAGCGGTTTACGCCGCCTACGACTTCACCGATCCCAAGATCAGAAGTGCGGCCGATCTCTTCATCGACATGTATCGGAACGGCAGTCGCCGCGAGCGGTTGGGCCACTGGGTCGGCATGGAAGTGCACGATGTCAACGCACCGTTCGAGGTCATGCAGCCGGGAATGGTGTTCACCATCGAGCCGGCGCTCCGGATCCTGGAGGACAAGGTCTACATTCGGTGCGAGGACACCATCCTGATTACCGAGACGGGATACGAGAACCTCTCGGCCTTTGTGCCCATCGAGATCGAAGACATCGAGCGGCTCATGGCGGAGGAAGGCTTCGCGGAGAGGCTGGGGAAGCTGCGCTCCACCACCTCGCCTGAAGGCGGCGGCTGATCGACACCATGCGGTGGTGCGGCCGGATGAGTCCCAGCCGGCCGCACCGCGGCCATGTCTGCAGCCTACTCCGCCCGCATGGCCACCGTGGGATCGACCCGGGTGGCGCGCAGCGCCGGGACGAAGGAGGCGATCAAGCCCGTCACCGCCAGCACGACGATGATGCCACCAAACACCGTGGGATCGGCGGCTCCAACGTCGTACAACACCAGGGAGAGCATCCGCGCCAGTCCGAAGGCCATGCCGACGCCTATCACCAAGCCGATGGCTAACTGCGTGAATCCCTGCCGCATCACCAGGCGCACCACATTGGCAGGCGTGGCGCCGAGCGCGACGCGCAAGCCCACCTCGTGGGTGCGCTGGTTCACGCTGAATGAGAGCACACCGTAGAGACCCACCGTCGCAAGAAACAGGGCGACCCCGCCGAAGACCGTGAAGATGATGCCGAACACACCGAAGAACGTCTGGGTTTGGTCGATAATCTGTCCCATCGAAAATGACTGGGATATGGGCAGATGGGGATCCAATGAGGAGACGATTCGTCGGGCGTCGTCGGTGAACTCCAACGCGGCCCCCTGTGTCCGGACAATCATGCTCGCGGCCGACGCCGGCCGCTGCGCCAGGGGAATGTAAATCGCGGTTTCGGGCAGAACGAACGCGTCCAGATCGAGGTAGAGATCCGGGGCAATTCCCACAATGGTGTACCATGTGTCCGCCCGCGACCGGTCGATGCCCCGCTGCGACGTCGCCCGTAGCTGAATCCGATTCCCCAACGCCGACTCCTCCGGATAGTGTCGCTCCGCAAACGCGCGGTTGACAATGGCCACTGGGAGGCCATCGGCGTTGTCTGCCGCCGTGAAATCCCGTCCCTCCAACACATTCGCGATGATCGTCGAGAAGTAACCCGAGGCGATCGAGCCAATGCGGGCGTTCGGGTAGTCCCGATCCCCCAGGTAGGTCTCCCCCTCAAGGGCGAAGCGGCCGTTTCCGCCCCCGATGATGGGAAGCTCCGTGGCCACCGTCGCGGCCAAGACCCCGGGCTCCGCCTCCAATCGCTCCGTGAGGTTTCGGTAAAACCGGAGGCGGCTTTCGTTGTCGGGATAATCGGTAACCGGAAGCGAGACGAACGTGGTGAACACGTTCTCGGTGGCAAAGTCGAAGTCGATGTTCGAAAAGTTGGTGACACTCTTCACCAAGAGCCCCGCCGCCACGAGAAGGGCGCATGAGAACGCCACTTCCATGACCACGAGGATGCGGCTCAGTCGACCGATGCGAAGACTCGACGACCCGCGAGAGTCATCCTTTAGCACCGCATTCACGTCGGTCCCCGACGCCCTGATCGCCGGCAGCACGCCTGAGAACAGACTCGCCCCAATCGTGATGGCCACGACGAACATCAGCACGCTGGGATCGATTCCGATGGCGAACCAGAATGGCAGCGCCTGCGGGTTAGTCTGCAGGAATCCGTTGAACAGCCCAATGCCCAACTGGGCCACGCCGACGCCGATCACGGCGCCGACCACCGCGATGACCGTCGACTCAGCCAGCATCTGCCCGATGACGCGGCGACGACTCGCCCCCATGGCGGTACGAACCGCTACCTCCTTGCTCCGGAGACTCGCCCGGGCAAGCAAGAGATTGGCGACATTTGCACAGGCAACCAACAACACCAGCCCAACGGCTCCCAGCATGGTGAACAGCAGGGCCGCCGTCTGATATCCGATGATCTCCCGCACGTAGGGGCCCATCACGACGGTCATCCCCTCGTTGGTCTCGGGGTACTCTTGTCCCAGCTGCGTCATGATGCGGTCGAGATCGGCCTGGCCCTGGGCCATGGACACGCCGTCCTCGAGGCGACCGAGTATTGGATACACACCAGGGCCCTCTCCTCGCGGAGTGGCGAGGTAATCCACCTTGAGCGGCCGCCACACCTGCTGATTCACGGGAAACTCAAAGTCCTCCGGCATCACGCCTACCACGGTCGTCGGTGTTCCATCGATGCGGAGGACGACTCCCAGGGCGGTGGGATCACCGTCAAGACGTTCCTCCCAGAACCGATGGCCCACCACAGCCACCGGTGGCGCGCCCAGCTCTTCGTCGGAGGCCATGAGGCCACGACCCAACAGCGGCGGCGTCCGCAGCAGGTCGAACATGTTGGCCGACACCCTGGCCGCGTTGATGATCTCGGGCTCGCCAACCACAGGACTTAGGTTCACCGCATCCATGGAGATCGCGGCAAGATCCTCAAATGTGGTTTGCCGCTCGCGGAGGTCTTGGAAATCGTGGATTCGCCCGATGAGTCGATTCGTCCCCCGGGAAGGATTCGTTCGAGCGATCGCCATCAAATCCTGAGGCTCCTCCACCGGTAACCCGCGGAGCACTACCCCGTTGACGATGCTGAACATGGCAGTGGTCAATCCGATCCCGAGACTGAGGGCCGTCACAGCCGTGATGGCCAACCCCGGTTTCCGTACCAATCCGCGTACGGCGTATTGGACGTCTTTCACCAGGTTGTGCATGAGTTGCCTTTCTCTTCGAACCGCGGGCCCCACTCGCCGGGGCGGCCGAATCACATAGGTCCACCACGCGCGAGGCACCGTCACAGCCAGGTCGCGGGCGATGTGGACCGCGAAGCGCCAGCGGCTGCCTCCGGATTCTCCTTCCCACTTCCACTCTTCGCGAAACGCCGCGGCCATGTCCCGCTCGTACCGCTCGCGAAACGACCGTGGGTAGAGCCACAGTGAGAAACGGAACCATCGCTGCGCTGACATATTCGCTACTGCCTACACCACCCGTTTGGCACGGGCGAATTTGACGACCTTGGACAAGGTCTCCGCTTCACGCTTCAACACCGCTCTTCCCGGCTCGGTGAGCTGGTAATAGCGGCGTCGCTCTTCCCCAGGTGCCAGCGTGGACCCCCCGGGAACCTCTTCGATCAACCCCACCTCGGCCAAGCGACCCAACGACCAGTACAGCGAGCCGGGACCGAGCTTGATTCCCCCCTCGGATCGCTCGCGGACCTCTTGCGCCATGGCGTAGCCGTGGCGCTCACCGTCTACGAGTGTCAGCAGGAGATAGAAGAACGCGGGTGTGATGCGGAGCGGTGACTTGGCACCGTCGGAATCGGACAAGTGACCCCCTTACGGGACATTTGGTACAGAAATCAGTATATCGGTTTCTGTACTAATACGTGGTCACCATAAAGAAAGTTTCACGGTGCGTCCGACTGAGTGCAACCCTTTGTGTTTTTGTGATTTACGGGATTATCTGGGATGCCGGTTCGCGCCGTTGTGCGGGCAGGAAGGCGGCGGTGGAGAAGGCCAGGAGAACCAGCATGGCGCCAAAGAAGAACACCCAGTAGAACCCTCCCGTGCGCTCGCTCACCAGGGCGACCAACTGCACGGCGATGGGCGCCGCACTGAAGGCCAGGGCGAACTTCAGGCCGAACACCAATCCGTGCCGCCGGGCCGGTGTGTATCGCGAGAGGAGCAGGTTCTCGGCAGGCAGCGCGCCGACATTGGCCATGACCATGATCGTCGCCACCAGTATCAAAGGAATGCCCCCGAGGCTCGCCGCGAGCCACAAGGTGGGGATCTGGACGGCCATGGCGCCGAGATAGACGAGCTTCAGGGGAAGGCGGTCGGCGAGGTGTCCGCCGACGATCTGCATGAACCCAGCGGCGGTGTAGACACCCGCCACCAACAGCCCCACCCCCAGGACCCCCTCCCCCACCAGGCCGCCGTGCCGCTCGGCGAACACCTTGGGAAGGGCGGTCTGGGTTGTGTGATACACCATCCCGGCCAGGAACATCGTCACCAGCAGGATGCCGAACGCCCGCATCATGTCCTGCCGGCTGGGTTGGGTGCCCCGTGGAGCACTCACGCCGCGTTCGGGAATCACACCGCGGAGAACAAACACCAGCAACGCGAGGCCGGTGAGGACGGACACGACGCCGGGCACGATGAACGCGGCGCGCCAGCTCGACACGTCGATCAACAATCCGGCGGTGATCCCGGCGCCGGCTGCGCCGAGCGATCCGAAGATGCCGTTGAACCCGAGCACCTTCCCGAGATCACCTTCGACGTTGCGGACGATCCACGGCACCCCGACAGGATGATACACGGCGCCGAACAGGCCGATACCGGTGAGCGCGAGCATGAGCACGGTGGGCGAGCCGGAGAGTCCCGCCGCAATGGAACCGGCCCCCATCCCGACGAAGAACAGCACCATCATCGGGGCTGCGCCCACCCTGTCGCTCAACAGGCCCGCGGGAATCGCCGCCGCACCGACAAGGAGGGAGCCCAACGTCCACAGCGCGATCAGTTCGTGGTAGGGCAATCTCCACACCTGTTCCAACGCCAGCACGATGACGAAGTAGAAGGCCGTGCAGAGATGGATGTACAGGTGGCCGAGGCACGAGAAGACGACGATGAGACGGGACCCATTCCTCATGGCAGCGTGCTCCGCCGCTCGGCTACTGGGTCACCGCCAGCAACTCGATGTCGAACACCAACGTGGCGTTGCCCGGAATGTCGGGAGGAACACCTCCCACGCCGTATCCCAAGGTCGGGGGGATGACCAGCTTCCGTATGCCGCCCACCAGCATGCCGGCCACACCCTCGTCCCATCCGGCGATCACAGTGCCTGCCCCGAGTTCAAACGTGAACGGTACGCCGCGATCCCGGCTGCTGTCGAACTTGGTCCCGTTGGGGAGCCAGCCCTCGTAGTGCACGGCGGCACTCATGCCGACGACCGCCTCGGCCCCGGTGCCCACGACGAGGTCTTGGAGATACAACCCGGATGACGTCCGCGTCATCGCATTCAGGTCGACGTTCAACTCATCCGCAAAGTCTTCGTTGGTGAGCGGCTGGGTGCCGTTGTCCCCGCCGCAGGCTGCAAGAGTCAAGGCCAGCGGTATGACAAGCAATCGCGTCATGTGTCCATCCTTGGTATTGAGTGGATCGGAAGGTAACGTTCAAGCGTCGATTTTTCACGTACACTTCACGGAATCTTCGCCGTGGGACACCTAATAGAGAGTCTTGACCATAATCGGCGCGCTGCGTAGCGCTGGCTACTGGAGGTACACATGAGAGGGACCAACCGTTTTGTCGCAATGGGCCACGCGGCCGTCGTCACCCTGGCGTTTACACTAGGGGCTCCCGTCGCGGTGTGGGCCCAGAAGATCACGCCGGAACATGTCGTTACGATCGAACAAGTGGGCGCCGTTGCCCTGAGTCCCGACGGCAACACGATTGCTTACACCCTGAGGAAGCCGCGCAGTGCCGATGAGCGCTACGGACGACCGCGGACCGAGCTATTGCTGGTGCCCGCCGGCGGCGGCCCTGCCATACCGGTCATCGAAGCGCCGAGGAGCGGGGGCTCTCCCCAGTGGTCGCCGAACGGTGACCTCCTAGCGTTCACCACCCGCATCGATCAGAACCCCCTCACGCAGGTATACGGCGTGTCCCCCACGGGTGGACCGCCGCAGTTGCTCACTCATTCCCCTCTCGGCGTGATGGCCTACGCATGGTCTCCTGACGGCCGGTCGATTGCCTACACCGCTCGGGAGCCCGAGGCGCCCGGCACCGCTGCGGCCCGGGAGCGTGGCGACGACGTGCAAGTCGCGGGAGAGGGCATGCGCCATGTGAGACTGTGGGTGGAAGACCTGGAGTCGGGCGAGATCCACGCGGCAACCCCGGACGACCGGACAGTACGGAGCTTCGTTTGGGCGCCCGACGGCGCCGGCTTCGCCATCCAAGTCACCGACGACGCGGACATCGACGCGGGCTACATGTACCGGCGTATCTACCTCACCGGGGCCAATGGGATCCACCTGGAGTTGCTGACGGATATCAGAGGCAAACTGGGCGGCATGACATGGTCTCCGGACGGTCGGACCCTCGCGTTCCTCAGTGCCGTCTCCATGAACGATCCGCTGGCGCAGAGTGTCTTCGTGATTTCCCCGGGCGGTGGAGAAGCTGTCAATCTCACCTCGGGCTACGAGGGCAGCGCGTTGTCTGTGGGATGGATCGACAACGAGACGGTGTACTTCCGAGCCGCCGAGGGCACACGCACTGTGCTCAACCGTGTTGACCCTGACGACCCGGCCATCGAACGGCTCGCAGGCGGCGGCGGCGAGATTATGAACAACGTGAGCATGGATGCACGGCGCCGCACGTTCGCGAGCGCCGTTCGGACGGCACAACACCCGACTGAGGTGTACACCGGGACTGTCCGCGGCGGCTCAATGGAGCGCGTCACCTCCCACAACTCATGGCTCGGTGATCTCGAGCTGGCACCGCAAGAAACCATCGAGTGGAGGGGCGCGGACGGGTGGCGCATCGAAGGAGTGCTGGTGCGGCCTCTCGACGAAACGCCGGGAATGCGCTACCCCCTTGCCATCCTGCCGCACGGTGGACCCGAGGGCATCAGCTATGACGGATGGACGACGAGTGCCCTGTATCCCGCCCAGGTGTTGGCGGCCAACGGCTACGCCGTGTTGATGCCCAACTATCGCGGCAGCGGCGGTCGCGGCGTGGCGTTCTCCAAGGGCGATCACCGCGATTTGGGTGGCAAGGAGTTCCTCGATGTAATTGCCGGCATCGACTACCTCGCCGAGATCGGACTCGTCGATCCGGAACGGGTGGGCATCAGCGGAACGTCGTACGGCGGATACTTCTCTGCCTTGGCCGCAACCAAGTACAGCGATCGCTTCAAGGCGGCGATCCCGTACGCCGGCATCACCAATTGGTTCTCCTTCAGCGGTACGACGGAGATTCCCGTCGAGATGTCGTTGGTGCATTGGGACACGTGGTGGTTCGACGACCCCGGGCTCAACTGGGATCGCTCACCCCTCGCGCACATCAATAACAGCAAGACGGCCACGTTGGTGGGACATGGGCTGGCAGACACGCGTGTCGACCCCGGCCAGTCGGTCGAGCTGTACACGGCACTCAAGATCAAGGGCGTGCCCAGCGGGTTGGTGCTCTACCCACGGGAACCCCACGGGCTCCTCGAACGGGAGCACCAGCTCGACTACATGGGACGAATCCTCGAGTGGTTTGACACGTACCTCAAGGTCAAGGCCACCACGACGCCCTGAACTTCCGCGGCGCGTCCTACAAAAACAAACCCCGTCGGTCTCACACGAGGCCGGCGGGGTTTGTGCTATAGAAGCGTTCTCTACTCGGGGCGATCGTCGCCCTCCTCCTCGTCCTTCTTGCGTTCGAGGTCGATCTCCAACCTCGGCGCGAAGTCCCGAACGGCCGGGAACGCCGCACTGAATCGCTCCTTGAACGGCTCCTCCGACTGCGGCTTGGCACCAGGCCGGCCGGCAGCCCTGATGATCTCGCCGAGCAGCTCGTGCAGGTCGGCTCCGACGGTCTCGATTTCCTCACGTCGGGCTTCGGCAGTCCGCTCATCCCGGTTCGCATCCAGCTGGAGCCAGTTGAGGCGGGTCACCTCACGAAGGAACTCTTCCACGCGCCGTCGCAGCAGATAGAATCGTCGGTTGGTGGGCGCTTCAGGGTCCTTGGTGGACGAGATAGCAGGACGCCACGCCGCCATGGCGAGGGGCCAGGCGATGAATGCGATGCACAGAAGTCCGAGGCGTAATCGCAGCACCGGATCCTCCACCGCATACAGCACGAGAGCCTCACCCACCGCACCACTCAACACGACTGCACCCAGCACATAGGTGAGTACCTTGATCTTCACAGGTTTCTTGTTCTCCATTGCCGTTAAGTCCAGCCGGGGTCACTCCCACGGTAGTGATTCCCATCGATTCTCGACGTGTCCTTCGTCACCAACGCCGCTTGACCGTCCAGACCTTCCGGGATAGCGTACCTCGTCTCCTAGCGAAGGCCGCTGTTCATGCCGATCAAACACGTGGAGGATATCCCGGCGGAGGTCGTCTCGGCCGGCACCGCGACGACGCGACAGGTGCTCATCGGTCCCGGCGAGGGACCGAACTTTGCCATGCGCCGGTTCGTGATGGAGCCAGGCGGCGGCATGCCGGCCCACACGAACACGGTCGAGCACGAGCAGTACGTTCTCAGGGGACGAGCGCAGATCGGACTCGGAGACGAGGAAATCGAAGTCCGGCAGGGCGACGTGGTGTACATCCCTGCCGGAGTGCCACACTGGTACGCGGCTCAGGGAGACGAGCCGTTCGAGTTTATCTGCGTGGTGCCCAACCAGCCCGACAAGATCGAGCTGGTTGGGGACGCAGGTTGTTAGAAGATCAGCCCGCCGCCACACGCATGAGTTGGCCGCACAGCCACGCACCGTAGGTCCCGATGGCATAACCCAGAACTGCCAGCAACACGCCCACCGGGGCCAACGTCGGGTGGAACGCCGACGCGACCACCGGCGCAGACGCGGCGCCGCCGACGTTGGCCTGGCTTCCCACGGCCAAGTAGAACGTCGGGGCCTTGATGGCCCGCCCTACCCCGAGCAACAATGCCGCGTGAATCGCCATCCACACACCACCGACCGCAAAGAGGCCGGGCCGGTCCAACACGGCACCTATGTCCATACCCATGCCGATCGTCGCCACCAGGACGTAGAGCATCACCGATCCGACCTTGGATGCGCCGGCCCCCTCCAGGTCCCGGACCCTCGTGAAGGAGAGGAGCAAGCCTCCCGTCGTGGCGATGACAATGAGCCAGAAGAACGAGCTGGTCAGACTGAATCGCTCGAGGATCGGCGCGCTCTCTGCGATCCACGGCGCCAGAAAATCGGCCAAGACGTGCGACAGGCCCTGGACACCGAATCCCACCGCGGCGATGAGTATGAGGTCGGGCATGGACGCGACACGCGTGATCTTGTCCTGAAACTCCTGCACCCGCCGCTTGAGATCCTCCAAGGCGGTGGTATCTGCACCCATGCGTGCATCGATCTGCTTTGACTCACCAGCCATGAACAGCAAAACTGCCATCCAAAGGCTCGCCACCAAGACGTCCACGGCCACCATCGCCGAGAACACCTCGTCACTAACCTCGAACACTTCCTTCATTGCCGCCTGGTTGGCGCCTCCACCAATCCAGCTTCCAGCCACCGTGGTGAGGCCGCGCCACACTGCGTCCGGTCCGACTCCACCGACGGTTTCGGGACTAATGACGGAAAAGAGAAGGATCGCCA
>JBDHAF010000085.1:0-14666 GCA_039588255.1 Gemmatimonadota bacterium
TGGGGATTGAGTTGATCACGCCGATCGCGATGGAAGAGGGGTTGCGGTTTGCGATTCGCGAAGGCGGCCGGACGGTCGGCGCCGGCGTCGTCACCAAAATTCACGAGTAAACGACATGGCCGGACAGATCCGAATCAGACTCAAGGCATTCGACCACGTAGTGGTGGACCAGGCGGCAGCGGACATCGTCCGCGCGGTCGAGAAGAGCGGCGCCACGGTATCGGGGCCGATCCCGCTCCCGACGAAGATTCATCGGTGGACGGTGTTGCGCAGTCCCCACGTCAATAAAAAGAGCCGTGAGCAGTTTGAGCTCAAAGTGCACAAACGATTGATCGACATCCCTGATTCACGTTCTCAGACGGTAGATGCGCTGACGCGGTTGGATCTGCCGGCGGGCGTCGATGTCGAGATCAAGGTCGAGTAGCATGAACGCAATCATAGGACGCAAGCTGGGGATGACGCGCGTCTACAATGACGACGGACGGGTTACACCCGTGACCGTGATCGAAGCCGGGCCGTGCCCGGTGGTGCAGGTGCGATCCGGCGACGGCGGTGCCCACTCCGTGCAGATTGGATTTGGCGAGCGCAAGGCGAAGCGGACGTCCAAAGCCCTGGCGGGGCACGTCAACCCGAGCGGAGTAGAGGCAGCTCCCGCGCAGCTCAGGGAATTTGTGCTCGGTGGCGGTGACGAGCCGCCAAAGCCGGGTGATGCGATCACCGTGGACATCTTCGAGGTGGGGGAAACGGTGAAGATCACCGGTACGACGAAGGGCCGCGGATTTCAGGGCGTGGTCAAGCGCTATGGGTTCCACGGCGGATCTCAGACGCACGGGAGCACCCGGTACCGCCGCCCCGGAAGCTTGGGTCCGGGAACGGATCCCTCCCGCGTCATCAAGGGAAAGAAAATGCCGGGGCACTACGGAGCGGCCACACACACGGAAGTGGGCCTGGAAATCGTGCGGGTGGACACCGAGCGAAACCTCCTGTACGTACGTGGCGCCGTTCCCGGAGCCAAGACAGGCATCGTGACGGTCAGAAAGCAGGGAGGCCGGGGTCGCTATGCTTAAAGCCCATCACGTTTCTTCGGCCGGCGCCGAGAAGAAGACCAAGTTTTCGCTGCCCGCAGCCTACGACGGCAGTGTGCACGAGGGCGCGCTGTACCACGCGGTGAGGGCGTATCTGAGCAATCAGCGCCAGGGGACGCACTCCACCAAGACCCGAGCCGAGGTGACTGGCGGAAGCAGCAAGCCCTGGCGCCAGAAGGGCACCGGTCGCGCGCGGCAGGGGACGATCCGGGCTCCGCAATGGCGCGGTGGCGGCATTGTGTTCGGGCCAAAGCCACGGAGCTATCGGGTGGATCTCCCCCGCAAAGTCAAACAGGTCGCCAAGCAATCGGCGCTGAATGCGCGGGCCCAAGATGGTGCGCTGTACGTCATCGAATCCCTGGCGTTCGAGAGTCCCAAAACGCGCCAGCTGCTCGACATCCTCGCCAAGCTCGGGATCGAGGACAAGAAGGTCCTGGTGCTGACGTCAGAAAACCGCCTGGACGTGTTTCTCTCGAGCCGCAACTTGCCCCGGGTCCATGCCATGGAGTACCGGAATGCGTCGGCGTACGAGGTGCTTTGGGCAGATGCGTTGGTGGTCGAGGAGGCAGCGTTGGCCGCGCATCAGGAAGAGAAAGCGGTGCTGCCCGCCGCGCGGGCCAAGCGGGTAAAGCGGGCCACCGACCTGGCTGCGCAATCCGGAAAGAAGAAAGGTGGAGCCAATGCGTGATCGGTTCCGTGCAGTCGTGCGTCCGTTGGTGACGGAGAAATCATCCGCCGCGTACGGCGCTCGCAAAGAGTACGCCTTCGTGTGTGATCCGAAGGCCAACAAATACGATATCAAGGATGCCATCGAGGCGTTGTTCGAGGTGCGCGTCACGAGCGTCCGCACGGCGATGCAGCGTTCGAAGCGGAAGACCATGGGTCGCTACGCGGGCCGGCGGCCGCGATGGAAGAAGGCCTTCGTGATGCTGCACGAGGACGACTCCATCGAGATCTTCGAAGGGTAGCCATAATGGGGATTCGCAAATTTCGTCCGGTCACCCCTGCGAGCCGTCGTCGCTCCATCTCTGATTTCGCTGAAATTACACGGAGCACGCCGGAGAAGTCGCTGTTGGAGCCGTTGAGCAAAAAGGGTGGACGCAACAATAAGGGCCACTTGACGATGCGCCACAGGGGTGGCGGTCACAAGCGGCGCTACCGCCGGATCGACTTCAAGCGCAATAAGTTCGGCGTTCCAGCACGCGTGGCCGAGATCGAGTACGATCCGAATCGCACGGCGCGTATTGCGCTGCTGATCTACGCCGACGGCGAGAAGCGCTACATCGTGCAGCCAAACGGCTTGCGGGTGGGCGATACGGTGGTCTCCGGTCCGGGGAGCGACATCCGGACGGGGAATGCGTTGCCGCTGTCGGAGATTCCCCTCGGCAACTCAGTGCATTGTATCGAGCTCAAAGCCGGGAAGGGCGCCCAGATCTGCCGATCGGCTGGCACATCGGCACAGGTCGTGGCGAAGGAAGGTCCCCATGTCACGCTCAAGCTCCGGAGCGGCGAAGTCCGCATGGTGCGCGGTGAGTGCATCGCCACCGTCGGTCAGGTCGGGAACTCCGATCACGAGCTCCTCCGGGTCGGCAAGGCCGGGAAGACGCGCTGGTTGGGCCGCCGTCCGAAGGTTCGGGGGGTGGCCATGAACCCCGTCGATCACCCGTTGGGTGGTGGCGAAGGTCGGAGTTCGGGTGGCAGGCATCCCGTGTCCCCGTGGGGCCAGGCGGAGGGTGCGAAGACGCGGCACAAGAAGAAAGCCAGTACGAAACTCATTGTCCGTGGTCGCAAGCGCGGCAAAGCGACGAAGTAACGAAGCAAGGGACGGAAGCAGATGCCGAGAAGCGTCAAGAAGGGACCCTACGTCGAGCCCTCGTTGTTCAAGAAGATCTGGCTCCTCAACGAGCAAAACGAGAAGCGGGTGTTCAAGACTTGGTCACGGGGTTCGACGATCACGCCTGATTTCGTGGGCCACACCATCGCGGTACACAACGGGAACAAGTTCATCCCGGTGTACGTCAGCGAGAACATGGTGGGGCACAAGCTGGGCGAGTTCGCGCCGACGCGACTGTTCCGCGGCCACTCCGGCGCCAAAGCGGACAAGAAGACGGGAGGCAAGTAGGCATGGCCGCTCGGGCAATTCAGAAAGGGATTCGCCAGTCCGCCCGCAAAGTGCGGCTGGTTGTCGATACGATCCGTGGCAAGGACGTCAACGAGGCTTATGCGGTGCTGCGCTTCTCGAAGAAGCGGGCAGCGCGGCAGATCGAGAAGGTGCTTCGCTCGGCCGTGGCAAATGCCGAGCAGGACGCCGACCGCGACAACCAGCCGTTCGAGATCGACGACCTGTACGTGTCGTACGCCATCGCCAATGAGGGAGAAACCTTGTGGCGCTGGCGACCGGCAGCCTACGGTCGGGCTACACCGATTCGCAAGCGTATGAGCACCGTGGAGGTTCGCGTTGCCTCAAAGGAGGAGAAGTAAGTGGGTCAGAAAACCCATCCATACGGTTTCCGGCTTGGCATCATCAAGCCGTGGCGCTCCCGGTGGTATGCGCGGAGCGAGTTTGCCGAGCTGCTCCAGGAAGACGATCTCATCCGGAAGTACCTGAGAACGCGGCTCGCCCATGCTGCCGTGGCCGACGTGCACGTGGAGCGCAAGCCCGGGAAGGCCACGGTGACGGTGTTCACCGGACGCCCTGGCGTCGTGATTGGAAAACGTGGGGCCGAGGTTGACAAGCTGCGCGATGAGCTCGCCCAGCTGACTGGCAAAGAGGTCGGGATCAACGTCGAGGAGATCAAGCGACCCGAGCTGAGTGCGCAGTTGGTGGCGAACAATGTGGCCCACCAACTCACGCAGCGTGTGTCGTTCCGGCGTGCGATGAAACGGTCGGTGCAGAACACGATGCGAATGGGTGCACAGGGGATCAAGATCAAGGCAGGTGGCCGCCTGGGCGGAGCGGAGATCGCACGGGTCGAGGGTTACCATGAGGGACGCGTGCCGCTGCACACGCTGCGAGCCGACGTCGACTACGCCACGGCGACGGCGAAGACGACCTACGGCACCATCGGCGTCAAAGTCTGGATTTTCAAGGGCGAGGTCGTGGAAGACCGGCGCGGCCGCACCTACAGTACTGGAGCATAACGATGCTTGCGCCGAAACGAGTCAAATACCGGAAGCGCATGAAGGGGCGCACCCGCGGCCTCGCCCGGCGGGGCAACACGGTGGCGTTCGGGCACTTTGGGATGATGTCCCTCGATCCGGGGTGGATCACCAGCCGGCAGATCGAGGCGGCGCGTGTGGCCATGACCCGTCACATGAAGCGCGGCGGCAAGGTGTGGATTCGGATCTTCCCCGATAAGCCGATCACGAAGAAGCCGGCTGAGACACGTATGGGGAAGGGAAAGGGCAACCCGGAGCACTGGGTGGCCGTCGTCAAGCCGGGGCGCGTGATGTTCGAGGCGGAGGGCGTCACGGAAGACATGGCCAAGCGGGCGTTCGAGCTGGCGGCTGCCAAGCTTCCCGTGCGAACCAGGTTTGTTGTGCGAGAGAGCGACTAACCATGTCATTGAAAGAAGCAGAGACCAAGCCACTCGGCATGGAGTTCATCCGTGAGCTCAAAGACGACGAGCTCAGGGTCGAGTTGGGCAGGCTTCAGGAGGCCCAATTCCGGTTGAAGTTCCGGGCTGCCACGGAGGATGTCACGGGCGGCAACCCGCTGCAGTTTCGAACGCTGCGCCGCAACATCGCGCGGATGAAGACAGTGCTGAATGAGAGGAAATCTGCATGAGCGAGCAGGCCGAGAGCCGGGCAAGCCGAAAGGCTCGAACCGGTGTTGTCGTGAGCGACAAGATGACGAGTACGGTTTCCGTACAGTTGGAGCGGCGACTCGCTCATCCGTTGTACGGAAAACAGGTCACGTTAACCAAGCGCGTGAAGGCACATGATCTCCATGGAGCCAAGGTCGGAGACACGGTTCGCATCATGGAGACACGGCCGCTGTCGAAAACGAAGCGTTGGCGTGTCGTCGAGATCGTCAGGCGCGCGCAGTAGGCGGGAGGAGACGTGGTTCAACAGGAATCGGTTCTCAAGATTGCCGACAACACTGGCGCTCGGAAGGCGCTGGTGATTCGCGTGCTCGGCGGGAGCCGGCGGCGCTACGCCAGGTTGGGTGACATCGTAGTCGTCACCATTAAAGACGCCCTGCCCACTGGCCAGGTCAAGAAGGGCGACGTGGTGAAGGCAGTGATCGTTCGGACCGTCAAAGAAACGCGCCGCCGAGACGGCAGCTACATCCGATTCGACGAGAACGCGGCGGTCCTCATCAACGACGCGCGTGAGCCGCGAGGGACCAGAATCTTCGGGCCCGTGGGCCGCGAGCTTCGGGAGAAGAGGTTCATGAAGATCGTTTCGCTCGCTCCGGAGGTGTTGTAGGCCATGAGACGGTTGGTTCACAAGAAAGCCAAGCGAAAGCGGAACAAACCGGTGGTGCATCACAAGATGCACATCACACGGGGAGACACGGTGCGTGTCGTATCCGGTGACGACAAGGGCAAAGAAGGCCGCGTGCTGCAGGTGGATCGGAAAAAGTACCGCGTGACCGTGGAGGGCGTCAACATCGTCAAGCGTCACAAGCGCGCCCAGCGTGAGGGTGAGGAGAGTGGCATCATCGAGTTTCCGGCTATGATCGACGCCTCGAATGTGATGCTGCTGGATCCGAAAACCGGTGAGCCGACGCGCATTCGCCGCAAGAGGGACAAGGACGGTGTCCTGGAGCGGATTAGTGTGAAGTCCGGCCAGGCAATACCGAGAGCATAGCATGGCAGATAAGAAACAGAAAAAGACGGACGGCGATAACGGGAAATCCCCCGAACCGGTCCCGACCCCGAGGCTATACGACCGGTACATCGAGGCCGTTCGTCCGAAGCTGCTCAAGGAATTCGGGCTTCAGAACGTGCACCAGGCGCCGAGGCTGACCAAGATCGTGTTGAACGTGGGCATGGGAGAGGCACCCAAGAACGCCAAGTTGCTCGATGCTGCGGTGGCCGAGCTCGGCGCGATCACGGGCCAGCGCCCAGTGGTGACACGCGCCAGAAAGGCGATCTCGAATTTCTCGTTACGGGCGGGGATGGCGATCGGGACCTCGGTGACGCTGCGCCGTACGCGAATGTGGGAGTTCCTCGACCGGTTCGTGACGCTGTCGGTGCCGCGGATCCGTGACTTCCGCGGACTGCCGACGAAGTCGTTCGACGGCAGGGGCAACTACACGGTGGGGATCAAGGAGCAGATGGTCTTTCCCGAGGTCGACTACGACAGGATCGAGAAGATTCATGGCATGGACATCACTTTCGTGACTTCCACGGCGCGGGATGACATGGCGAAGGCGTTGCTCCGCGAGCTGGGCATGCCTTTCCGCGGTGATACACCCGTGGTTATCTGACGAAGAGGTAGCATGGCAAAGAAGAGTCTGATTGCGAAGGCAAACCGAAAGCCGAAGTTCGGCGTGAGAGGGTATACGCGCTGTAATCGATGTGGTAGGGTCCGCGGATACCTTCAGAAATTCGGTCTCTGTCGGATTTGTTTCAGGGAGTCCGCGCTTCGGGGTGAAATCCCGGGCGTGCGCAAAGCCAGCTGGTGACGCGATATGAATGATCCCGTAGCGGACATGCTGACGCGAATCCGGAATGCGGGCCGTGCTGGGCACCGCCGCATCGACATTCCGGTTTCCAAGTTCAAGACCGAAATAGCGCGGTTGTTGCGCGACAATTTGTTCATCCAGGATTTTAAGGTGTTGGATGACGGGGCGCATGGACGACTGCGTGTCTACCTCAAGTATCATGGCGACGCGCCGGTGATTCGCGAGATCCGCCGGGTCTCGACGCCGGGCCTTCGTCGCTATGTCAAGGCACGCGCGATTCCGCGGGTGAAGAACGGCCTGGGAATGGCCATTTTGTCGACGCCGCGGGGCGTGATGAGCGACCGCGAAGCGCGCCAAGCCCGGTTGGGCGGCGAGTACGTCGCTCAGGTCTGGTAGGAGGATCGATGTCACGCATCGGAAGGAAACCGATTTCCGTACCGAACGACGTCACGGTCGATCTGAAGGACAACTTCGCGACGGTGAAGGGACCGAAGGGCGAGCTTGCCCGCCAGCTTCCGAACGAGATCACCATTGCGATCGACGACGGTACGATCACGTTCACGCGCCCCTCGGACGTGGGAAAGCACCGAGCGCTGCACGGTCTGACGCGAACGCTGGTGAACAACATGATCGAGGGGGTGACCAACGGGTTTGCCAAATCCCTCGAGATCCGTGGTGTGGGGTACAAGGCGGAACCGACGGCGAAGGGCGCGAGGCTCGTGGTGGGCTATTCCCACGCGGTCGATTATGAGGCTCCGGACGGGGTGAAGATCTCCGTCGAGGGTGCCATCGTGAAGATCGAAGGTATCGACAAGGAAAAAGTCGGGCAGGTGGCGGCCGAGATCCGCAAGGTCCGTCCGCCGGAACCCTACAAGGGAAAAGGTATCCGCTACGTGGGAGAGCACGTACGGACCAAGGCCGGCAAGACTGGAGCGAAGGCATGAGGCCGATACACAAGCCGAAGACGCGGAGGGAGCGGCGCTATCGCCGGCACCTGCGGGTTCGGAAGAAAGTCCACGGGACCGGCCAGCGTCCTCGTTTGGCCGTTCATCGCTCGCTCAAGCACGTCTACGCACAGATCATTGACGATCAGAGCGGCAAGACGCTCATTGGAGTGAGCGATCAGGCGAAGGACGTCACCGTCGAAGGTGCGGGAAAGGTGGCGGCCGGCTTCGCGGTCGGAAAGCTCCTGGGCGAGCGGGCCGCCGCGGCCGGAATCACCAAGGTCGTGTTCGATCGTGGCGGATATCCTTATCACGGACGGGTGAAAGCCGTGGCGGACGGGGCCCGCAAGGGCGGATTGGAGTTTTAGGATGGCGCAGCAGAGGCAAGGTGGAGGTCGCCGCGACCGCCGTAGCGAACGCGAGTCGGATCTCATTGAGAACGTGATCGCCATCAACCGCGTGGCCAAGGTGGTCAAAGGTGGCCGGCGGTTCTCCTTCAGCGCTCTCGTCGCCGTTGGCGACGGAGCCGGCAAAGTCGGTGTGGCCACGGGCAAGGCCAACGAGGTCGCCGAGGCGGTGCGAAAAGCGGTTGAGGGAGCCCGCAAGGCGATGGAGGATGTGCCCCGTGAAGGGACTACCGTTCCCCATGAGGTGATCGGACGCCACGGCGCGGGTCGTGTGTTGCTCAAGCCCGCTTCGAGCGGCACGGGGGTCATTGCCGGTGGTCCGGTGCGTGCGGTCCTCGAGTGCGCGGGCATTAGCGATATCCTCACCAAGTGCCTGGGTTCGCACAATCCGGTCAACATGGTGAGTGCGACCATGCAGGGTCTGCGGAGTCTCATGACGCCTCAGTCCGTCGCCCGCCGGCGGGGTATGGATGTGACGGAGTTGGAGTACCGGCCGCGGCAGCGCCGGGCGGAGGAGGTGGCGGATGCCAGCTAAGTCCACCGGGGGTGCCAAGAAGACAGCGAAGAAAGCCGCCAAGAAGAAGACGACGACGAAGAAGACCACGGCCAAGAAGTCGACTGCCAAGAAGACGACCGCCAAGAAGACGACCGGCAAGAAGACGACCGCCAAGAAGACGACCGCCAAGAAGGCAGCGAAGAAGGCAACGACCACTACGACACCGGCTGTTTCGAAGCCCAAGGCTGCTGTGGCACGCCAGCCCGCCGCCGCCAAGAAGACGGCCCCGAAGCGCGCAGCGCCGAAGGCGACGGACGGCACCCGGGTCCGGGTACGCCAGGTTCGTTCCGGCATCGGCCGCCGAGCGGATTTTCGCCAGACGCTGCGAGCCCTCGGCATCAAGCACCATCAAGACGAAGTCGTCGTGACGCGGAACTCGGCAATTGAGGGGATGCTGAGAAAGGTGAGCCACCTCGTTCGCGTGACGCCTGAGGAGTAGACATGTCAGGAGATCAGCCCTTAGGGCTTCACAATCTGCCAGCCCCCCGGGGAGCGACCTCCACACCGAAGCGGAAGGGTCGCGGTCAGGGGTCCGGCTTGGGCAAGACCGCCGGCCGGGGACAGAATGGCCAGCGCTCCCGAGCGGGTGGCAACGTGCGCCCCGGGTTCGAGGGCGGGCAGATGCCGCTCATTCGTCGGGTGCCGAAGCGCGGATTCTGGAATCGTTCGCGCACTGAGTACCAGGTGGTCAATGTCCGCGATCTGGGCAAGCTCAAGGGTGACGATGTCACGCCGGCATCGCTCCTGGAGTACTCCTTGATCGCGAAAGCCGGCCAGCCGGTCAAGATTCTCGGGTTTGGGGAAGTGGATCGTGCGGTTGCCGTGAAGGGCTGCGCCGTGTCGAAGAAAGCTCGAGAGAAAATCGAGGCAGCGGGCGGACGGATCGAGGCATAAGCATGACCGGTCCTCGCATTCCCAACCTCCTGGCCGTCCCCGAGCTCAAAGAAAAACTCCTCTTCACTTTCATGTGCCTGGTCATTTACCGACTGGGCGCCCACATCGCCACACCTGGTGTGAACGTCCAGGTCTTGGCGGACTTCATGCAGAACCAGGGGGCGCAGACGTTCTTCGGCGTGTACGACATGTTTGTGGGGGGTGGCTTTTCACGGGCAACCGTGTTGGCGCTTGGAATCATGCCGTACATCTCGGCATCGATCATGTTCCAGCTTGCAGGCGCGGTGTTCCCCTATGTCGAGAAGCTGCAGAAAGAGGAAGAGGGTCGAAAGAAGATCACCCAGTGGACCCGGTACCTGACCGTGGGGCTCGCCCTCGGGCAAGCATACGGGTTCTCCATCTTCACTGAATCCCTTGCAGGTGCGGTCAACACGCCGGGGTGGGGATTCCGGTTCGTCACCATACTCACGCTCACGACCGGTGCCGTGTTCGTGATGTGGCTGGGTGAGCAAATCACCGAGCGGGGCATCGGCAACGGGATGAGCCTGCTCATATTCTTCTCGATCATCGAGGGCATGTGGCCGGGCATCTTCCGGACGCTCGATTTCGTCAGACAGGATGTGATCAGCTTTCCGGCACTCGTAGTCCTCGGTGTGGTCATGGTAGGCGTGATCGCCAGTGTGGTCGCCCTGACGGTGGCGGCGAGACGTATCCCGATCCAGATCCCGCGCAAGGTCATGGGACGCGGCCGCATTCGAGAGGGAGCCAAGACGTACATCCCCATACGTCTCAACTCGGCCGGCGTGATGCCGATCATCTTCGCGCAGTCGATCATCATCGTGCCTGGGACGATCGCCACGTTCAGCAATCTGCCGTCACTCCAGGCGATGTCCGACGCCTTCCAGCCCGGGACGACCACCTACTACGTGACCTATGCCCTGCTGATCATCTTCTTCACGTACTTCTACACGTCGATCATCTTCAATCCGGTGGACTTGGCCGAGAACCTCAAGAAGCAGGGCGGGTTCATTCCGGGCGTCAAGCCCGGAGCGGCCACGGCTGACTACATCGACGACGTACTGAGCAGGGTCACCTTGCCGGGGTCGATCTTTCTCGCGGCGGTGGCGTTGCTGCCGTTCTTCATCTTCAACTACTTCAACGTTCCGTTCTATTTTGGCGGGACGGCGATTCTGATCGTCGTCGGTGTCGCTCTCGACACGATGCAACAAGTGCAGCAGCATCTTCGGGTCCGGCATTACGACGAATTCATGAAGCAGGGCCGTCTCAAGTTCCGCGGCCGGCAACGGTACTCCTGAGGCGGGGCCCCGTGATCACCATCAAATCAGTACGCGAGGTCGAGGTGATGGCGGCCGCTGGACACATACTCGCGGACACGCTCGCTCTGATCGAAGAGCATACCCGGCCGGGAGTGACGACCGGGGATCTCGATCGACTCGCAGAGGATTTTATCCTCAGTCATCCGGGAGCCCGTCCGTCCTTCAAGGGGCTGTACGATTTCCCCAAGTCACTATGCACGTCCATCAACGACGAAATCGTGCACGGTATTCCTTCTCACGAGCGAGAACTACGCGAGGGTGACATTCTCAGCGTCGACTGTGGTGTCTATTTGGAAGGGTTGCACGCGGATTCGGCCAAGACCCTTCGGGTCGGTGAGATCGGCCCGGACGTCGAGCGGTTGCTGGCCGTGACGCAGGAAGCGCTCGAGGTTGGCATCGCTGCTGCCGTCGTCGGCAACCACACCGGCGATATCGGTCACGCGGTCCAGCAAGTTGCCGAGGGTGCTGGCTACAGCGTGGTCCGGGAGTTGGTGGGTCACGGAATCGGCACGCGCTTCCACGAGGAGCCGCAGGTTCCGAACTTCGGTCGGCCGGGCCGGGGTCACAGTCTGACGGAAGGGATGACGATAGCGATCGAGCCGATGATCAATGCCGGACAGAAGGAGATCCGTACGTTGAAGGACAAGTGGACCGTGGTCACCGCCGACGGCTCCATGTCGGCCCACTTCGAACACACGGTTCACATCCAGTCCGACGGACCCCGTATTCTCACCGTGGTTCCTGCCGCTACCTCTGTGGAGTAACGGCCTCCACTTTCTTCAACAGCCACTGGTGCATCGCGGGGTTTCCGGCGACGATGGAGCCGTGCTTGACGACGTCGTGGGACCCGTCCGTGTCCGTGACGATACCACCGGCCTCTCGGACGAGGAGCGTTCCGGCCGCGACGTCCCACGGAGCGAGCTGCAACTCCCAAAATCCGTCGAAGCGACCCTGGGCGACATCGACCAGATCGAGGGCGGCCGAGCCGGCACGCCGGATGCCGCTCGTTTCGTGCATGAGGGCGGAGAACTGCGCGAGGTACTGCGGGAGCAACGGCGGGACCTTGAAGGGAAATCCGGTTCCCACCAACGCTGCCGAGGGATCGCGCACCGACGAGACCACAAGCCGGGAATCGCCAAGCCACGCGCCGCCGTTGGATGACGCCGTGTACGTCTGGTCGCGCACGACATCGACCACCACCCCCACCTGGGGTACCCGGTTACGGACCGCGGCGATGCTGACGGCATACGCGGGGTAATCGTGGAGGTAGTTCGTCGTCCCGTCCAGTGGATCCACGACCCACACCAGATCGTCGGAGTCGGTTTCCGGGCTCAATTCTTCGCCGCGTACTTGGGAATCCGGTGCGTGCTCGAGCAGGTATTCCGTCACGAGCCGCTCGGCCTCCCGGTCGACTTCCGTGACGAAATCGTTCAGTCCCTTGCGGCTCCACTCGGCGGGATCCTCGGGGCGTTTGGCCTCCCGAATAAACGTGGCGGCGCGCTCGGACGCGCCCACCGCGATGTGGAGTAAGTCCTGGTTTTCAAGCACCTTGCGGCCCTTTCCATGGATCCATAGGTTCACTTGATGTCACGGATATTCTCAGGCATCCAGCCATCGGGCGAACTCCATATCGGCAACTATCTCGGCGCGGTGAAGAGCTGGGTCGAGTTGCAGGACGAACACGAGTGTTTCATCTGCATCGTGGATCATCATGCCATTACGCAGGCGTACGACATCGATGCCCTCGAGCGGAGAACCCTCGAGATGGCCATCGGCCTGCTGGCGGCCGGAATCGATCCCGACAAGTGCGTGCTGTTCGTACAATCCCACGTGCTCGAGCACACGGAGCTGGCCTGGGTCTTCACGACGGTCACGCCCATCGGTGAGCTCGAGCGCATGACGCAATTTAAGGACAAATCCCGGCGGCAAGAAAGCGTGCTTGCCGGGTTGCTCAACTATCCGGTTCTCCAGACCGCGGACGTGTTGTTGTACAAGGCGGATCGAGTCCCTGTGGGCGAGGATCAGGTGCAACACATCGAGTTGATGCGGGAAATCGCTCGGAAGTGGAACGCCAAGTTTCACCAAGGGTTTTTCCCAGAGCCGCAGGCCGACATCGGTAAGGGAAAGCGCATTCAAGGTCTCGACGGCCAGGGCAAGATGTCCAAGAGCCTGGGTAACACGGTGGGGATCTTGGATGAACCCGACGAAATCTGGAACCGGCTCCGACCGGCGGTGACCGATCCCGCGCGGGTTACCCGCAAGGATCCCGGTACGCCCGAGAAGTGCAACATGTACTCACTCCACGAGTACGCTTCCTCCCCCGAGGTCGTGCAGGAGGTCGCGGAAAAGTGCCGCACGGCCGGGTGGGGCTGTGTGGAGTGCAAGCAGGTCTTGACGGACAATCTTGCCGAGGCGTTTGCCCCCATGCGGGAACGGGCGCGTGATCTCCGTGAGAACCCGCAGCAGGTAGGTGGCATACTGGCGGACGGCGCAGAGAAAGCGAGAGTCGTTGCGCGTGCAACGATGAAGGGCGTGCGTGAACATATGGGCTTCTTACTATCCACATGAGTTATTGACGTATGGAACATATCATCAAGGCGGCTGTTGAGCGCGGTGCCTCCGATCTCCACATCAAGGCCGGCGATGTCTTTCGTGCCCGCATCGATGGCGTGTTCAAGCCGCTCACCAAGCAGCGGCTCACCCCGGAGCAGACCAAGGCGATCGCGCTGCAGTTGATACCGAATGAGGCGGATCGAGAGCGGATCGATTCCATCCGTGACTATGATTGCTCGTGGGGTGCGCCAGGCATCGGCCGATTTCGCGTGAATCTTCTCCGGCAGCGCTCCTCGTTCATGGTGGTCATGCGGGCCATTCCATTCAATGTGCCTACGACCGAGGTTCTCCAACTGCCACCGGTGATCGGACGGATCGCCGAGGCAGATCGAGGGTTGGTGCTGGTGACCGGTCCGGCAGGGAATGGGAAGAGCTCGACGATCGCCGCCATGATCCATCAGATCAACTCCACGATGAGCAAGCACGTGATCACGCTCGAGAATCCTATCGAGTTCTTGCATCGGGATGTCCAGAGCTCCGTCACGCAGCGAGAGGTCGGAGTGGACACGGAAAGCTTGAAGGTAGGCGCGCGCGCTGCGCTCCGTCAGGATCCCGACGTGATCTTCGTGAGTGAGCTTGTCGACCATGAAATTGCCAGTACGGTGATGCAGGCTGGAGAAACCGGTTCGTTGATCATATCCACGTTCCACGCTCCAGACGTGGCATCTGCGGTTGGCCGGATGGTCACCCTGTTTCCATCGGAGGAGCAGGAAGTCGCGCGCATGCGGTTGGCAGACACGTTGCATGCCGTTGTAGCACAGCGACTGGTGCCGCGTGCGGACGGTGAGGGGAGAGTCGCCGTGTTGGAAGTGATGATCTGCACGCCTGAGATTCGAGAGGTGATTCGCAATCGCAATCGAGCCGGCGAGCTCCACGGCATGCTCGAGTCGGGGAAGGGCGACCACCAGACACAGACGTTCGACCAACACCTCAAACAGCTCGTCCAGGAGAAAACGATCAGCGTAGAGACTGCTACGGCGACGGCGACCGACCCTTCGATCTTCGAGCCGGCACCCCCCAAGCGCCGGCGCTCCAAGAAGGGCGGCACCAGCTGATGACGGACAAACGCTTCCACGGGGTACTCGCGCCGCTGACGACGCCCTTCGACCCGGCGACGGGTAACGTCGCCCCGGTCGCACTGCGGAACAACACGCGGGCGGTGCTCGACGCCGGGGCCGATGGCGTGGTCGTCGCC
>JBDHAF010000086.1:0-14494 GCA_039588255.1 Gemmatimonadota bacterium
GAAGCGAGAACCCTTACGGACCGATCGCTTGCAGCGAGTTCCGGACTTCGTCTTGCCATGGCATCTGTCCACGTCTCGCCCTCCTGTTCTCTCTTACCTACGAATCCTGCGCGATCTCAGATTCATCCAGACCAGTAATCTCTGGGCACCGGGCGTCTCGTCCCTGTCTCGGTAGTGCTCGTTTTTTCTGGCGAGCCTACTCCTCCCATTCCTTGAGTGGGACTCCTGCCTCATCGGGGAGAGCGGCGACGGCAGGCTCCAACTCCACAGGTTCAGCCCGTCTGAGGCCTCCAGCGAGATTGCCACCGATAATCCCTATTTGTTGCCAGGCCTACGTACTAGGGCTATGGTGAGGGCCTGCGATTAGCATGTGCGGCTGTGGGAGTTCCTCGACTCCTGGGAGTACGCAGCCGTGGCAGTACCAGACATCTCCGCCCAGGCACTGCGCTGGCCGGTAGCACCGACCAGAAGGCAGAATCTCTCGCAGTCTTTCCTCACAAAGTGTCCTCTTGCAACGGAGCGATCTCCGCCTTGTCACGGCGGGGTCGCGTGGCAGTTATGTCGTTCCGCGGAAACAAGGAGGTGTGAAATGAGACGTTACCTCACTTCATTCGTCGATCGAGCCAGACCGCTCCTGCTCGCTTTAGTTGTCGGGGCCGCAGCCTGCGATGCCCCGAACCCCGTCGATCCCGCTGCGGCTGGGCCGCCTCCCATCATGCTGAGTAGCGAGTCGGGTACACGGCCGGGACCGAGACTTGTGAGCGCTACGTTCTTCGGAGGAAGCGGCAACCAACAGGGACGGGGAATCGCCGTGCGCGGCGACCAAGTGTACGTTGCAGGGTACGACGACTTCAGCAGTCGTCACGGGTTTCTCTTAGCCTACGACGTTGCGCCGAGCGCTCCAGTCTGGGTCAGCAGATATCAGGCAACGAGCATCTTTCGGGGGGTGGCTGTCTCCGGTGCCACTGTATACGCAGCTGGCGGAACCTGGCCGCCCGTGTGTGGGGCGAGCGACGGGGCGGGCGGCACAGAGGAAAAGGCCGCCCTGGTACGCTACGGGACCGGCGGCACACTGCTCGGTTGCCGAAGCGCGAATTTCTTCTCCTATCGGGGAGAGGAGAAATACTGGGGCGTACTCGCCGTGCACGACGGGAGCGCCCTATACACCCTGGGCCAGGGAGAGGAGGTCGGGTTCGGGGGACAGCGGACGATTCTCGCCAGGTATGATCCTGACGGAACGCTCCTCTGGAAGCGGAAGTACGGGACCGACGTGAACGGCAACCCGACTGCCGGGACATACATACGAAATTCCAGCCGGGCCCATGACGCCGCATGGATGAACGGCTACCTGTATATTGCCGGCCTAGATCGGGGGGTACGCGGCGGCGGGCGCGGGCAGAACGCGATGCTGCTCAAATACGATGCGGCTGTGCAGAGTCCCGACCCGGACCCCAACGCGGTCGGCGCAGGTATTCTGGTCCCGGAGTGGTCGCGCGTCTTCGAGCATCGCGGGAGTACATTCCGCGGACTGACCGATCTGGACGGAGCGATTTACGTGGCTGGGACCACCTGGGACGTCGACAACATCGCAGGGAGTTCGGACTACTTGCTACAGCGTTACGACGAGTTCGGCGACGTCGTCTGGACGCAGAATTTCGGCACTTCAGTGACAGATGATGCCCTGGCCGACGTGATCGCCGTCGGCGAGCGACTCTACGCCGTCGGGGCGACCGGTAGCGAAGGCGCAGACGCCCACGACGTCATCGTGATGGAAATCGATCCCACCAGCGGCGCCGTAGTGTCGTCCACGACGACGGAGGGCGGGCTCGCCGCAGGGGCATGGGGAGTGACAGGCGCCGCCACCAACGGAGCGGACTTGTACGTTGTAGGCACGTCGAAGAGCTTTACGGGTGGCGGCAATCAGGTCGGGGAAAGGGACGTGATGCTGCTGCGCTATGTCCTGACGATTACCGTTGAGGACCAGATACAGCGCATCCTGGATGATGTTCAGGATCTGGTCGCCGAGGGTGAGCTGAGCGAGGACAAGGGCGAGGACGTCAACGCTAAGTTGGAAACGGTGCTGGAGGAACTTGAGAAGGATCCGCCGGATAACCAGGCAGCCGTCGGGAATATCGAGGGTGCTGTGGGTGACCTCGAGGCAGCAGTTGACGCGGGAGAACTTGACCCGGAGGTGGGCGAAGGACTCATGGACGACCTCGCCGAGGTCGCTCGTGGATTAGCCGAACAGGCGATCACAGACGCAAACAACGGTGGCGGTGATTGGGACAAGATCGCGGAAGCTCAGGCGTCGCTCGCTGAAGGCGACGCGCTCCGGGCTTGGGGCGACTTCAAAGACGCGGTGAACAAGTACAAGGACGCCTTGGCGCAGGCCGAGGGAGCGTAGACCAAGGCAGGTGAGCCCCGAGCGTCCGAGCGGCGTTCGGGGCTCTCTCTTTTGCGCCACCCTGGGCCCCTCCGCCACCACCCGCGCTTCCAGGCGCTGGTGGAGAGGTACGAGCGGCAAGGAACCTAGCTCAAGAGTGTGCTCGAAGGTGTGCCAACTTTGACCGAGAAATACCCATATCGAGGTCTATTCAGTGCGGGAAGATATCGGTGATTGCTGTTGCTGGTACTGGATATTCCAGTAAATGGTGCCAGCCGTGGGCCGCATCATAATCCGTGGGTTGGGGCTGCACTTCCTTTGGCACCGGCGTTGTCACCGGGCTCCCCGAGGCGCTGTTCTCGTAGTGAGAACTCCGGTCTGCGGAGCCGTAGGTCCTAATAGTAGGACCGGCAGTAGCTCCTTCGTTGCTCCCCGCCTGCTGAGCCCGCATCTTTGAGCACAACCGGGTGCCCGTAACCCCACATACCTCAGGCCGCAGGTGGCAGTATGAACCGTTTGAAGCGGCTGATCGTCGAGGCCCACCGCCGGTCCGTGTGCCGGCTAGGTCAAACTGCGACAATCATCACCGTCCGCATGAGGGGGGTAAACTCCGTTGCGGGCTGACCGAACCGCAGCTCCTCAGCAGGAAAGCCTGCAGCTAGTGCTGGATGCGCTTAGGCTCTCCGCACACGTCCTTCGCCGAGACCCTACCCAGCTTGCAGGGCAGTTGCTCGGCCGGCTTCTGTCATCGGATGAGCCGGCGGTCACGAGGCTGCTGCAGCAGGCCTGCCAGTGGAAGGGCGCCGCGTGGGTCCGGCCCCTTTTCGCTACGCTCGCGCAGGCGGGCGGGCCGTTGCTGCGGGTCTTGCAGGGCCACACCGACGGGGTCCGGGCAGTGGCGGTGACGGTGGACGGGCGCCATGTGGTCTCGGGCTCGGACGACGGGACGGTCAAGGTGTGGGATCTGGACCGGGGCGAGGCGCTCCGTACCCTGGAGGGCCACGCTGACGTTGTTCGTGCGGTGGCGGTGACGGTGGATGGGCGCCATGTGGTCTCGGGCTCGGACGACAAGACGCTCAACGTGTGGGATGCAGAGCGGGGGGAGCTGCTGCGGACCCTGGAGGGCCACATTGGCTGGGTCGAAGCGGTGGCGGTGACGGTGGACGGCCGCTATGCGGTCTCGGGCTCGGGGGACCAGACGCTCAAGGTGTGGGATCTGGAGCGCGGGCAGCTGGTGCGCACGCTGGAGGGCCACACCGATGTGGTCACCGCGGTGGCGGTGACGCCGGACGGGCGCTACGCGGTCTCGGGTTCCCGCGACCGGACGCTGAAGGTGTGGGGCCTAGAGCGGGGCGAGGAGGTGCGCACGGAGGGCCACAGCGATGCGGTTATGGCCGTGGCGGTGACGCCGGACGGACGCCATGTGGTCTCGGGCTCCCGCGACCGAACGGTCAAGGTGTGGGATCTGAAGCAGGGGAAGGCGGTCTGCAGTATGGACGGCCACATTGCCGGGGTTGCGGCGGTGGCGGTGACGCCGGACGGGCGGTATGTGGTGTCGGGGTCCTGGGACAAGACGCTCAAGGTCTGGGACCCGGAGCGGGGCGAGGCGCTCTGTACGCTGGAGGGCCACGCCGGCTGGGTCTGGGCGGTGGCGGTGACACCGGAGGGACACCACGCCGTCTCGGGATCGACTGACAACATGCTCAAGGTGTGGGATCTGGAGCGGGGGGAGACCGTGACCACCCGGGAGGGCCACTGGGGGGTGGCGGTGACGCCGGACGGGCGCTACGCCGTCTCGGGCTCGGGGGATCAGACGCTGAAGGTGTGGGACTTGGAGCGGGGCGCGGCGGTGCGCACCCTGAAGGGCCACAGAAACTTAGTCTACGCGGTGGCAGTGACGCCGGACGGGCGCTACGCCGTCTCGGGCTCGGACGACCAGACGCTGCAGGTGTGGGACATGACCGACGGTCGGCTTGTAGCGACGTTCACGGGAGAGGGTGGTTTGCACGCCTGTGCCGTTGGCTCGGATGGGTGTGCAATCGTCGCAGGTGACGCCTCGGGTCAGGTCCACTTCCTGCGCCTGGAGGGCGTCGGGCCGCTGGCTGAGGGCGTCACGTGGCGGGTCCGAGACGATTCGCCCACGCTTCCGATCGCTGGTAGCGCGCAGCCGCGCAAGCCTCACGTTGAGAGATAGCGATAGTCAGTCTCGGTTTCATTTGCCTCGCAGCGGCTGCGGCCACATAGTGAGAGCACCGGGAGTGGGCTGAGGAGAGTGCAGCAGAGTCCTGCTGGTAGAGGGGACCTCAGCAGTGGCTGTACCTCACATATCCAACCATACGCTAAGCTGGCCTGCATTCGTTTCCAGCCGTACTACTACCGCGTCTCTCCAGCAAGAGACGCCCGGGGGAAGTCATGCGATGTCCCCTGAGGGGCGTGACTATGCGTAGGACGAAAACGATCTCGCTTGCCGTGACGGTGCTGGCGTTTTCCGGTGGTGGCACGTTGACTGCTTACGCTGTGCAACAAGCTGACGAGGCCGCCTTGGCGACAGCCGCCAGCGAAGGGCGCGTTGACGACGTGAGGACGCTGCTCGACCAGGGCCTCGACGTGAACGCGAGAAACGAGGACGATTGGACGCCCTTACTGTTCGCGGCGCTGGGCGGGCATCCCGAGGTGGTAGGCCTCCTGCTGGAACGTGGCGCCGACGTGAACGCGTCGAACAACGAGGGCTGGACACCGATGATCGCCGCGGCTCTGAGTGGTCATACCGAGATCGTGGGGCTGTTGTTGGAGCGCGGCGCAGACCCCCACGCGAAAAGCATGCGGACGCCGGACGGTGATTCGGCTGTCACAGCTTTGATCGTAGCGGCGCGATATGGTTATGCGGAAGTCGTCAACGCGCTGCTTGACGGGGGGGCCGAGGTGAATGCGACAAGCCGGAATGGCGTATCAGCACTGGAGGCGGCGACAAGCGGTGGCCGTGCCGAGGTGGTGACGCTGCTTGTAGAGCGCGGGGCTACCGTCAGCAGGGTGGTCATCGCCCCGTCAACGGCGAGGCCCGAGGTCAGGGACCGAGCCAGAGCGGGGCAGATCATATTCAGCAACTACCCCGAGAATCTCAGGGACGCCACGGTTGGCGGCACGGTGCATGTCTGGGCGCTTGTCGGAACCGACGGTCGCGTACTTATCGCCCAGCTCGGCGAGAGTTCCGGACACCAAGCGCTCGACCTCGCAGCGCTTCGCGCTGTCCGCCAGATCGAGTTTATTCCGGCCCGCCGTGATGGCGTCGCCGTTGCCGCTTGGATGGACTACTCCATGACCTTCGAGGCGCCGCACACCGTGGGGCCCGAGCTCAGGGACCCATGGAGAGTGGGGGAGATCATAAGCAGTCACTACCCGAGGCATCTCCGGGACGCCGGGGTTGGCGGGACGGTGCACGTTTCGGTATTGATCGATACGAGCGGTCGTGTGCAGAACGCCAGGGTCGTAAGGAGTTCCGGACGTGGAGCGCTCGACTCCGCAGCGCTGCGCGCTGTCCGCGAGTTTCTGTTCACTCCCGCCTACCGTGATGGCGTTCCCGTTCCGATGTGGCTGACCTTCCCCATCACCTTCCGCGGCCGCTAGCGCTTCCAGGCGCTGCTGGAGAAGCACGAGTAGCGGGGATCCAAATTAGGCACGTGTGCCTAATTTCAGCAGGCCTTCCGGTTGGAGTTCACGATGACACGGAGTCCGGAGTCTGTCGTGTCCGGTGATCCGGCGACGGTGCTCGCCGCCTTCCGCCGGGTCCTGGCCCAGGAGATGCACGTCCTGCGCCGCGATCCCAAGCTGCTGTGGCAACAGCTTTACAACCGGCTCCAGGTACTTCGCCGACAACCCGCCGGTGCCGATCGAGAAGATCGTCCTCAACATCAACCTCGACATGGTGGGGAGGAACTCGCCCGAGTGGCCCGAGTCACTGCTCGCCATGGGCTCGGAGAACCGGCGGCCCGAGCTACTCGAACTGATCAGGGACGTCAACTCGCGGGTGGGAGCCGACCTGGACTGGAGGCTCAACGAGGGGAGCGACCCTTACGCCCACGTCGAGAGGAGCGATCAGTTAGCATTCATGCAGAAGGGCATCCCGGCCATCCTGATCGCCCGCGGGTTCATGGGACCGGACTACCACCGGCCGTCCGACGACCCCGAGACGATCAACTACCCCAAGGTGCTGCAGGCGGCCAGGCTGGCATACGCGCTGGCCGTGGAGGCTGCGAACAGGGAGGTCCTGTTCGACAGAGAGTAGGTGGCCAGGACCAGATCAGTGGCGATCTCGATTGTCCACTACGAAGGGGCTGATCGTTAGCGGCCGCCGGCAGTGGAGGCAGCGCGAGCGCAGCCGCTGATCCTGCCACGCCTCTGCCGGCAACTTGAGGCAGGGGGATTCGGCCTCGGACAGATTCGCGCCATGCCCGATCTCGCCGATCGTATCGATCATCGCCTGGGGGACGACGAATCGCTTACCGCAGTACTCGCACAGGGCCGTGACCTCGCCGTCCCACGTCCTGCGGTCGTAATCGAAGATACGCACGGGGGTTACCAACGGCGGCGGACGGTTCGTGGGATCGACGGTGCCGTATACCAGGACCGCTCCGGCGGCGTCGCGAGCTGCCAGCAGGTCGTCTCGTAGAACGAGGACCTGTAAGCCTTCGGGGATTGGACACTCGACGAGGCACTCTCCTCCATCCCACACCTTCACTATATGGTCCCAACCTGCCGAAACGATCCGCTGCCCGTCGCTCGTCACCGCCAACGCGTAAAGGGCACCTCTGTGATCGCCCGCCTTGCCCAAACCTTGACCTTCAGCCAGATCCCATACTTCCAGGTTGCCATTTGGGTGACCCGTGATTGCAAGTCGACGGTCCGGTGTAACGGCTATCGCAGATGCCTCTGAGCGAATCACCTGCCGGCACTCCCCCGATTCGAGATCCCAGACGCGAACCTCACCCCCGTACTCGAATTGCCCCGCCGAGACCGCCCATCTCCCATCCGGCGTCAGCGCCAAGGCGTCCACCGGTGACTCGTGTCCCTCGAAGGTGCCGACGCACCACCCGCTCCCCACATCCCAAACCCGTACCGTTCCATCCCAACTCGCCGAGACCGCGCGTCTACCGTCAACGGTCAAAGCGACGGCGGTAATGGACTTCTCGTGACCTCGGAGGTCGTGCAGGCGTGTGCCTCGCTCCAGGTCCCAGATCGCCAGCGAGCCGTCCAGGCTCCCACTTACTGCCAACGAACCATCGGCTGTTGCCGCCAGCGTGTAGACGGCCGCCGGGTGGGCCTCGTGCGTCGCCAGGCAATCCCCAGTCTCAAGCGACCAGACTCGAAGCGAACCGTCGAGTCCCCCGGTGATGGCCCTGCCGCCGTTCCCCACCAGGCAAGCCACATTGGCGAAATGCGAATCGTCCTTCAGAAGCTGCAGAGGCTCAGACACGCCGACCTGCCACACACGCACTTTGTGATCGTCACCGCCGGAAGCGATCCTGCGCGCGTCCGGCGTGGCCGTCACAACCTTGTGGTTGGGAGGCCCGGCGTCTTCGACGAACCTCTGGCGAAGCTCGGTCCGCTCGAGATCCCAGACCTGAATGGAGAACCCATCGGCCACAACCAGCCCACGTCCGTCCTCCGTCATCCTGACACTATTCGGGCCGAGATTGTCAGAGTCGAAGCTGTTCACCCGTCTAGGCTCGGCCAGGTCCCAAACCTGGACGGTGATGATGGCAGCGGGGTCCATACAGCGCAGGGCAGCGATTCGGCCTTCTTTCGCAAGATCTATCGCGATGATCATCTGGTCATCGTTTTCTATCTCCTGGAGGCATTCCCCGCTCTCGAGATCCCAGACCCGGATAATCCCGTCCTCACCTCCCGAGACGATGATCCGCTTCTCGGCCGACAGTGCGACCGCGTAGACCTGGCCGGCGTCACCCTGCAGTATGTGCAGACACCGTCCGTTCGCTACATCCCAAACGCGCACTGTGCCGTCCCAGCTCGACGACACCGCCCGACTGCCATCCGGACTCAGCGCGACCGAGCTAACGCATTCGCCGTGGCCCTCGTGGACATTCGGGCATTCTCCGCGCTCGATGTCCCAGACACGGAGCGCACCGTCCCTACCTCCGGACGCCGCCAGCTTCCCATCCCGCGACACGTCCACGGCCCAAACCGCGCCCGAGTGCCCTTCCAGCGTGTGAAGGCACTCGCCGGTTTCAACATCCCAGACGCGTAGTGTCGAGTCGACGCTTGCAGACAGCAAACGCCGTCCATCTCCGGTTAGTTTGACCGCCTTTATCTCATCGGAGTGGCCCTCCAGGGTCCGGAGGTCCGGCCGGGAGAGGTAGCCGACTCTGGGGAGTAGAGAGCGGTCGGTACCGTCGGCTCCGTAGCATCCTCTGTCGACTATAATAGGATTGAACAGGACGGGCTTTCGGCAGTGGGGGCATTCCGAGATCAGGCTCGCGTGGTCCCACGCATCGGACGGCAGGTCCAAGCAGGAAGCATTCAGCTGTGCGACCTGGATGACCTCGCTGCTGGGAGCGAAGCGCTCGCCACACCACGCGCAACCGGCGGTGATATCCGAGTCGTAACGCCCCGGAATCGGGCCCTCGGGAAAGGCCGGTTGTCCCTCAGCGACGGTTTGCGTTGAGGCATCAGGGAGCCCGCGCGTCACGGCGAGCGCGGCGATCCACTCGGGCCGGACGCTCTGGAACCGGAACATCCGAACCGCGGTAACGACGGGCGGCTCCTGACCGAGGTTTTCGAGCCTCAGGCAATGCCGCTGGTGATCATACGTCAGACAATAGAATCTTCCATCCGTAGCGACCTCCGATACGGCGCAGACTTCCGAGTAGGCGACATAGCAAGCGATGCACTCGCCGGAGACCAGGCTCCACACACGTATAGTCCGATCGTCACTCGCAGAGATCACCGTCCCGCCGTCGGGAGTCAGTCTGACTCCAGCGACTCTGGCTGAGTGCCCCTTCAATACTCGAAGGCACTCGCCGGATCGCAGGTCCCAGGTGCGCAGGGACCCGTCATTGCTCGCCGAGACGCCGGTCCTCCCGTCGGGAGTAAGCACCAAGTCGGTGACGAGGTCCTGGTGTCCCTCGAAGGTCCGCACGCGGGTCCCGGAAAGCAGGTCCCAAAGGTGGAGCTCGCAGGAATCGGCTGCCGATGTGAGGACGAAGCGATTGTCGGGAGTGAGGGCAACGATACAGCTCATAACGCCGGCGCGTCCACCGATCTGCTTCATCGGCCGGCCAACCACGAGGTCCCACACGATGATCAGCGCACCATCCCCACCCGACACCGCGACTCTGCCATCGGAGGCGAAGACGACACTGTAAACGTATCCCTTGTGTCCCTTCAGGGTTCGCAGGCACAGTCTTGAATCGAGATCCCACATGCCAACCGTCCCGTCGCAGCTGGCCGACAGAGCCGTTCCGCCATCCCCGGAGACCGCGAGCGAGGTTATCGCATCGTCATGCGACCGGAGACTCGATTGCCTCCCACTAATCGTGTCTGTGATCAAAAGAGAGTTGTCAGCGGAGGAGACAATAGTCCGACCGTCAGGCGACAGAGCGATGTCACCCAGGCCTTCGCCTGGAAGCTCTCGCTCCTCCACACCGGAGACCAGATCCCAAACCCGTAGATCTCGACCCACCGATACGGACAATGCGCCGTCCCAGGTCACCGCGACCCTGCGGAGTCCGCCGTGGGCCTGCGACGGGGAGGTGGAGATCTTCTTGAACGTGCGCACGCTCCCCCCTGAGGCCAGCTCCCAAACGTGGAGCACATTCGGCATATACCAGTGCCGCTCGCCGGACCACATATGGCTGCCACCGCTCGCTGAAACGGCCATTCTGAGATCCGGGGTCAGTGCAACGTCCGCGACCTCTCCTCTGGAATGAGTGAACTGAACCTGCCTGAGACACTCACCAGATGCGACACGCCATAACGTGTCCCTGTGGTACACAAGTCTGCCGTCGGAGCTCAGTGCAACACGCGACTCCGCCGGTTCGTCGAAGTGCCCGGGACTCGTACCGGCCTCCCGGCCGAGGCCCACGAACTCCCTGAGGCATTCCCCCGTGGCTACGCTCCAAATGCGAAGCGTCTTATCCGCCCCGTACGACGCGAGGAGCCTGCCGTCACCGGTCATGCCCACGCCCTTGATTTCAGCGGCAAGCGTGGTGAACTGAGCGTCCTCGCGCTCATCGAGCGACGGCTCGGATATCAGCCTCCGAACACAGTCTCCCGAGTCCAAGTCCCAGATTCGAAGCGACCCATCCGAGCCACCCACGGCGGCAAGTCTCCCATCCCAAGTCAGGGCGAGTGCCGTAGCGGACACGCTTGTTTCAATGGTCCGCAGAGAGAGCCCTGAGATCAGGTCCCAGATGCGCAGGGTTTCGTCCTCACTCACCGTGACGGCCTTCGTCCCGTCCCGGGTGAGTGCGATGTCTTTCACCCCGCTCGTATGTCCGGTGAGCGTATGCAGCCGCCGGGCCGACCGGATGTCCCAGACGTCTAGCGCTTCCCGCTTGACGCAGACGGCGGTCTTTCCATCGGGAGTCAACGTCACGCGATCGGCGCCGTCTGTAATCGTCCACAGGCGGGCCCGGTGACTGGGCGGTACCGGAGGACGCGGATCACGGGCGACCCAGGGGCGGTCGAGTCGCGTCGCCAGCTGCGTGGCCGCTTCGTCGACTTCGCCGCCTCCCGCCCAGTTCCGCGCCATTGGAATCGTCTCTGACGGTTGAAGCCTCAGCCACTCGGCCTGGTCAGATAGGAAGTTGGCAAAAGCCTGGATCCGCTCGGGCGTGCTATCGGGACGCGGGCGATCCTTCTCCCCATCCGAGGCCTCTTGCGTCCGCGTCATCTGCTCCAGTACCAACGTCGCTCCCTGGTCCGCCGGAAAGAGGTCCTCCGGGATCTTCTCCTCACGATAGAGCGGCTCGGTCGCCTCGACGGTCCGGTCGGCGTCCGCTAGAGCCTGCAGCGCGGCTACCACGGGCCCCGCCCCCTCCTCGGGATGCGGATCGGGGCGGCCCCTCAGCACGGCATCGACGCAATCCCGAGCCCAGTCCGGGACCGGGCCTACAGGGTGCGAGAAAGGGTCGTAGTGCCGGTGACCCGGCCACGCCGCCAGCGCGCTACTGTAATCGTTCTGAAGCCCGAGGAGCATCCCGGCGCTGCATTTGGCCTCGATGAACAGCAGGTCGCAAAGAGTGCGAGCCAGGGCGGGCCACATCTCACCCTGCCGCTGGTGATGAGGAAGCTCGCTCAGCGCCCGCGGACGGTCGGTGCGCCAGCGAGCCGGTTCGTCTTCCTCGTATGCGCTCGAGCGGAAGTAAGCGGCCAGCTCTCGATTCGCTGCACGGAAAGCCTCAGTCGGCTGCACTCCGGGCGATTCCATCCCGAGGTAACGTCTGAAGGCCGCTAAGCGGAGCTGGTCGTGGTAGAAGTCGAGCGTTCCGACACCGCTCTCCTCCTCGACCGGACGCAGGTAGAACTCGAGCGCCCGGTAGAAACGAACCCAGCGCGCGTTCGGAAAACCGGGATAGCGCCCTACCAGGAGATCCAAGATCTCGGACTCTAAGAGTCCCGAGCGCGAAGCCGCCAGCCACACACAGATCGACTCGGTTGCCTCACGCCCGTGGTCGTGCTCGAGCCGGGCCAGGAGTTGCGCGAAAAGTCCGGGCAGCGTTGGAGGCAACCGGTCCAACCGCTCATCCAGCGCTCCATACTCCCCGAACAGGCACAACTCCTCCAACGCGACCAGCAGGTAGAGCGGGTGCCCGGCGTGCGGCCGGACGGTAGTGTCCAGAAGGCGTGCGGCCTGCTGCGGCGTGAGCTTCTTCCGACGGCGCGCTAGGTGCCGTTCGATCAGGTCGCCCCGTGCGTCACGTGGAAGGGTGGGGACATCAGTCACACGACTCTCCGGGAGCCGCTCGCGTAGCCGATCGAGGCAGCTCCCGGCCAGGGCGCTGACGATGACCCTGGTCCCGGCGGGCACGCTGAAGGGAAACCAACCCAGCTCGTGGCTCCTGCCGGCGGGGTCGAGCTGGTTGATCGCGTCGAGGATCAAGACGACCGGACGGACGGCACCGGCCTGTTCCAGGAATATCCGCAGCTGGACGCGGAGCGTTTCAGGGTCGTGCGAGACCTCCTCCTCCAGCTCGCATCCACGGCGAAGCTCCTCACAGATCGAGCGGATCGTGGCGTAGACGTTCGTAGAGTCGGGAGCAGCACCGATGAAATGCGGGATGACGAGTGTCTCGGGATAACGCTCCCGGCAGCGCCGGGCAAACTCGGCCAGCAGCGCCGACTTCCCGGAGCCCGGCTCGCCGGTGATCGCCAGGCCCTGCCGATCGTCGGAGTCCGCCGCGTACGCCAGCATCTTCTCGAGCAAGCCCTCGCGCCCAACGAAGAGTCGCGTGCGGTCCTCGAGGAATCGCTCGTGGTAGGCGCGTTCCCTTTCGTGCTCGTCGAGTTCCCTCTCCGGCACTCGCTCGAGCTCCGCCTGGATCGCCGTCCATAGATCCTCGAGAACGCGCTCACCAAACTCCTCCAACCCGTCCAGCGCCACGGTCCCGTGTTCACGCAGCTCGGCGGCCAGCTGTTCGCTTAACCGGTTCACCTCTTGCGGCCCGACGACCCCGTCTCGGAGAAGTTCATGTTCGGCAGGTGAGAGGGTTGCCGGCAGAAAGGTCGGGTCGACCCGCATGCCCGCGTACCGCGGCCGGTAAGCGCGCACCACCATGTCGTCTCTCGCACCGCGAATCCGGCGCTTGAGGCGAGCCAGCTTGGATCGGCGCTCGGGTGAACGTTCCACGAATACGGGTTGGAAGCTGGACGGGAAAGCCGGGTGCCGGTGGACCCCGGATCTACGCAGGTAGAACAACGCGTGGGTCGAGGGGTAGCCCGCTTCGAAAACACCGCGCAGGATCTCCCGAGCGGTGATCGACTCGCCGGCCAACGGAAGACCTTCGCGCTCCCAGAAACGGGCCAGACTCTCCGCCGCTTCGTCGGGGATGCGCTGATCGCGCCGCAATCGATAGAGCGGAGGATCGCTCGTCTCATCCAGGACGTAGCAGTCGTCGATCAGCTCCCTCTCTGCCGCATCGAGCCCCGGATCGTTGCGGACGCCATCAAAGACTCCGCGCTCGATCTCCTCCGGCGGCGGCACCCAGCCGAACCGATCACCGAGCAGGCAGACGAAAAACGGGCGGCAGAGCTCGATCTCCTCGAGACAAACCGCAAGCGCGCCTCGCTCCCGCGCCTCCTCCTCCGTCACTCCCCAGCGCAGATCGACCCCGACGAACTCGACCCCACGCTTGAGACAGCGGCTTCGCAGTTCGGGAAAGACGAAGCGGGTGAGATGATCCCGCTCCGCGTGCATGTCGCGGAAGGTGGATGAGATGAAGACGCGGATCGACCCTCGGCGGAGTACCATCACACGGGTTCCAGAGCTTCAGCATCGGTCCGGGTTGGTCGCCCGTCATTCGCCCAACTCGATAGAATAACGAGTTCGCTCGCTCTCCGCATCAGCACTCGCCGGGCACCCAAGAACACGCCCCGTATGTCAGTAGTTCAGCTTACGTTTCTCCGCAGGTAGAGTCCGCGCGACGCGCAGTGGAACGCCTGACTGGCGAGACGCGAGGTTAGCGGGCTCTGGTGCCGTCGGCGGGTCTTTGAGCGTTGGTTGTAAGTACCGGCGACGACATACGCTGATTCGGCCGCTTCATGCGTCCGAGACCAATAGCGGTGACGCTCGTGGTGACAGCGCCCACCAGCGCAGGCTGGCGCTGGTCAGCGCTCAACCCGCAAAAACCCGCATAATCTGGCGCTCACTTGCGCTGGCTGGCGCCAGTTCGTGCCCTTTTAATCCGCAGGTCTAAGCGTACAAAGTCTCCCACATCCGACGCCGTGGCGCAGCCGCGCAGAGGCGGTCTCAGGCAGACAGACTCTAAGGCCAGTCAACCCTCCAGTAATGCTCTAGTTGACAGGGTATAACTTGCGCCTATATTTGTGTTTAACCTGATCCACCTTAGCTCGTCACTAGATGGAAGACCCACGTTC
>JBDHAF010000087.1:0-14367 GCA_039588255.1 Gemmatimonadota bacterium
AACGCCGCCATCTGGCCGACCGACGACGTGGGCGTCGCCGAGATGGAAGACGAGCGCTGGCGCCGCACGCTCGCGGTGAATCTGGACTCGGTGTTCTACGGAGTGCGCGCGGCGCTAAAGGCGATGCAGCCCGGTGGTCGCGTCGTCATCGTGTCCAGCACCGCCGGGCAGCGCGGGGAGGCGTTCCACGCCGATTACGCAGCGACCAAGGGAGCCCTTATCTCCTTCGTGAAGTCAGTAGGGGTCGAGGCGGCGGAGCACGGAATCCTCGTGAACTGTGTCGCGCCTGGCTGGGTGGACACCGAGATGTCCGAGTTCCCCTACGGGGAGGATGGGGGTGAAGGGAAGCGGCGCATCGAGCGCACCATCCCGCTGGGCCGGGTCGCGACACCGGAGGAGATCGCCGGCCCCATCGTGTTCCTCTGTTCGGACCTCGCCGGGAGCGTGGTGGGGGAGATCCTTAATGTGAATGGGGGGAGTGTGTTGTGCGGGTAGGGGGCGCGATCTCAATGGGGCCGGCCGTCAACCGATCCTTTGGGCTTCCAGATCCCCGATCCGCTGCGATCCGGCCACGCACGGTGCTCACGAGTCGCCCCCCCCCGCTCCCGCCACCGGTAGTAAACCGCTAGGTACTTCGCCTCTTCAGCTCCTCCCTGATCTGTCTTAACAATAAGGCGACCACGAAGACGACGAGGATGACGGCCCACTCGAGCAAGCGCGACGGCCTGACCGTCATCAGTGGTATTGAGGTCCCGAGCAGGTTGAGGGCCTTTTCCAGAACCGCTACTGCGAGGAGGAGGAAGGCTGCGAAGAACAAGACTCGGGCCACGATGCTGTTCACCTTGTCGAACTCCATAGCTGCCTCCTGTTAGAGACGAGGCTCAACGGTGCCCCCTGCCTGCCGCACGGCACGCGAAGGACGCCACGGGGGCACGGTGCGGACGCTTGTACCTCGGCCAGCCGCGAACTGTCATGACCAACCTACAGAGTCGCTCCGTCGACGCCAGTGGCGGTGATGCGGAAGGGAGGTATGCCATCCTGCTCTTGGCTGGAAGGCCCGCAACTCGCCAGCCGTCCCAGTTTCCGCTCGCGAGCCCCGCCGCCAGACCTATCAGTCCGGTGGGATCGCCCCTGGGGGGGTGGGCGGCAATCAAGTGAGTGCAGGTGCGGCCTTTCCGCCCCTTCCGCAAGGTACAGGGCCGGTGCCGCGGATTCTCACCGCCGGGGGAGTGGCCACGCTCACCTCCCTCTAGCACCTGTTGCGGGACCGCAACAGGGGTGGGCGTCGGTCTCCGGGCTGCCGCTCTGGGGATCGCGTGATACAGCGTTATCGCCTTATCCTGCAGATGGTTATGAGGTGCCGCCCGGGCCTGTGAACAAAGATTAGTGCGGGGTGCCAAGCTTGCGTCTGGTTGCCCGGCACAGCGCCCTCCCCGCTCTGCGGCAGCTGACCCAGCACGAACGCTCGAAACTGCGCACGGAGGCGATCATCCGGCCCATCATAATCGCGGCCCTCGCGCTCGGCACGGCGGCGCCTGCCGCCACCGCCCAGAGCATCACGCTCGGGGCAGTCTCCGGCGCAGTCCTCGACGAGGCCGGCCAGCCACTGGCGGGGGTGCGGGTGGTGCTCACTGAGTCGAACACTCAGTTCGAACGGGTTATCGAGACAGGGCGCGGGGGTGTCTTCGCGTTCACGTTCCTGCCCGTGGCCACGTACGAGCTACTTGCCGAGCGTCTGTGGTACCTGCCGGTTCGGATGGACGGTATCGTCGTGCGGGCCGGCAGGGAGTCTACGATTCGGGTGCGGCTCGTGCGCACTCCGCCTCCCATCCAGGAAGCGCAGCGCGAGCGGTTTCGGGACGGCACGAGCGGCCTGAGCAGCCCCGGCATGAGCCGGCCCGGCACCGCATCGCTGCTGGCGGACCTGGAGCTTGCACGGCTCCCCGACATGACGCGCGGATTCAGCCGGGGAGCCCGTTACATCAGCACGTCAACGGGACAGCTGCAGACGGAAGGTCTGCCCGGTGAAGCGGTAGGCGTAGCGGTGGACGGCGTGGTCTTCCAGTCGGCGAACCATGCCGATCCCAGCGTTCTGGCGGCGCGCTCACTGGCGTTCCCGCTGACGAGCGTCGACGAGGCTGTGTTGCACACCAACGGACTGGATGTCGAGTGGTCGGAGTACGCGGGGGCAATGCTGAGCGGTACCGCGCGCCCAGGAACGCAGAAGCTCCAGGTCCGGGCATTTGGGGATTGGTGGGGGAGCTCGCTCGCGGGATCCCGCTACTTCGATCCGGCGGCACTGACATTCAACAACTTCCGTGGCGGGGTGCTGGTGAGCGCGCCGGTGATACCGGACAGCGCGGAGTTCGTGCTGGGCGCCGAGGCGGCGCGACTGGAGATCCCCCGACCTGCCGTGTGGGGTGGCACGCCCCTCGACTCCGCGCTGCTGGCCGTGGCGAGCGACTCGTTCGGCGTGGATCTGGGGGCCTGGACACAGCCGCGGCTCCTGGAAGTGGACGTGGGATCGGCATTCGGACGCTTCGACTGGCGGATGCTCGACGGTCATGCGTTGAGCGTGCGTGGCAGCGCGGCACGGCTCGAGACGAAGAGCCCCGATCTGGGCCGCGGGCACTTGCCGGCCCTGGGCGCGGAGCTGGAGGGAACCGATGCCTCGGGAGCGTCCACGCTGAGCAACCGGCTGGCCCGGTGGCTCGTCTCGGAACTGCGTCTGGGGATGGATTGGAGCATGCGGGATTACGGCGAGACGCAGCTCCCGGCCACGGTCATTGTCGAGGGTCCGGCCGGGTTTGGCAGCGACCCGTCTCTCCCGGGCCGGTTCGAGCGGCTCGGGTTCCGGTTGAGCGAGACGCTTCACTTCCTGTTCGGCGCCCACCGGCTGAAGCTCGGTGGGTTCCTTAGCAATGCCTCCTACGACCAGACGTTCGACGCACGGCGTGCCGGTGCCTTCGCCTTCGGTGGAGTGGACGAGTTCGCACGGACCGAGGGCGTATTTGTCCAAACTGTTGGCCCGCTACCGGTCGCCAAGTTCAGTACGCTGCAGACGGGCGGGTATCTCCAGTACAACCTACGAGCCGCGTCGGGCGTTGATCTGAAGGCCGGTCTCAGGGTCGATGTGGAGATCCTGCCGAACGACAAGGTGCCGCCTGACCGGGACTGGGGTGACCGGACCGGCCTCGACAGCACGCTCCTCGAGCGCACGCACGTGAAGTTCGTGCCGCGGCTCGGATTCACGTGGGATATCGGGAATTGGCACCGCTGGCTGGTGGAGGGCAAGGTGGGCGTGTACTGGGGCCGGGTGACGCCGGCGCTGCTGTCGGAGTGGATTGTGCGCTCTGGGTCGGCCAGGGTGCGGCGGGCCGTCGGCCCGCTGGGAACGTGGCCGGCGGTGCCCGACTCCCTTGTGGCACCCCCGCTGCGGTCCACGCTGACGATGTTCGGACCCGATTACCGCGCTCCCGCCACCACACGGGCCTCGTTTGGCCTCTCCGGATCGCTCGACCCGCGGACCCTGCTGCACCTCTCGGTGGCCTATCGTCCCACCGACTTCCTGCCCCGCAGGGAGGATCTCAACGTCATCGCCACGGCGGTGGGGCAGGATCAGCATCGGAGGCCGATCTATGGCCGGCTCGTCCAGCAGGGCTCGCTCATCGCGGCCGAGCCGGGCTCGAACCGGCGGTTCGAGGAGTTCGACGTGGTGAGCGCGCTGAATGCGGACGGATTCTCCAACTACTGGGGCGTGAATGTCGGCCTCGAGCGCCGGGTAGGCAAGGTGCTGAATCTGGTGGCGAGCTACACGTACTCCCAGACCACGGACAACTGGCTGGCAGGTGGGAGAGGCACGCCCGAGCGGCAGCTGACCCCATTCCCGGAAGGGTTGAATGGGTTGGACTGGCGCGAAGGCCGCTCCGACTTCGACGTGCCGCACCGTGTGGTGGTGGGAGCGGAGTTCGGCATCGGATTTGTGAGCCTCGCTGGATTCTACCGCTACCAGTCGGGGCGGCCCATCACGCCAGGCTTCCGGGCCGGTGTCGACGTCAACGGCGACGGCTCCGCCGGCAACGACCCGGCGTTCGTGGATGATGGTATCGAGGGTGTGAGTGAGTTGTTCGCTGACTGGGATTGCCTGAGGGCGAATGTGGGGCGCTTCGTGGAGCGAAACGCATGTCGCCAGGCCGGAGTGCACACGTTGGATCTGCGGCTGGCGATCGTCCCAGTCCGCATCCAGGGGATCCCGCTCGAAATTGTGGTAGACGGCCTCAATCTGATCGAGTCCGACGTCGCCGACCCGGACCGTGCGCTCTACCTCATCGATCACAACGCCTCGGTGAGCCGAGACCCCGTGACGGGCGATGTCACAATTCCCCTGGTCGTGAACCCCAACTTCGGAAAGCCGATCATTCGGCGCACGCCCGGGTGGGCGATCCGTATCGGTGTGAGGATCAACTATGAGTAGCGAGCGCGTCCGGTGCTGGACCAGCAGCGTGACGGCAGCCCTGCTCGCGGCGGCCCTCGTCGGCTGTGGGAGCGCCGGTGACGACTTCGTGCTGGCCATCGATGCCACCGGCCTCGTCGAGGGAGTCGTGTACTGGGACCTCAACGGCACGCGGGAGCTCGATCAAGGCGACGAGCCCCTGGGCGGTGTGCTGGTGCGGCTGCAGGTATCTCAGGTCGGCGGCACGATGGCCGTGGCCGTGAGCGATCCGGCCGGTGAGTTCCGCATGCGGGACATACCCGTGGGACGTTATGTCGTGCGGGTGGACACCGCCACGCTGGCGGACACGGTCCAGGTAGTGCGCATTGACACGGCGGTTGTGCGATTGGATCCGGGAGACACGGCGGCAGTAGCCGTGGCCGTGAGCTACCCGCTCGTGAGCATAGCCGCGGCGCGCGCGCTGCCGTTGGGCGAGGGTGTGTTCATCGAAGGCATCGCCCTGAATGACCGAAGCACCTTCGGCGACACCACCGTCCACGTGGCTGACACCTCTGGCGCCATCCGGGCCACCCGTGTTCGGAGCGCTCCGCTGTTTGCCGGAGACAGCGTGCGGTTCCGGGGTGTCATTGCTGCACGGAACGGCCAGCCCACTCTGGATGACGTGACCCCGTTCATCCTGGCCATTGCTGGAGTGCCGCCTGCAACCGACGTCACGACCGCCAAGGCGGCGACAGCAGACGGTGGCGTTGTCGACGCGGCTCTCGTGAGGGTTGCCGGTGCGATCGTTGCCGATACGGCGACGGTTGACGGGGACTTCTTGGCAACCGTCGATGACGGCTCGGGGGCCGTTGACGTGGTCTTCGATCAGGATATCGGGTTCGATCTCGGGCCCTACGTTCCGGGAGCCGTGCTGACGGTCACAGGGCTCTTGGTGCCGTCGGCAGGTGGCTGGTGGACCGTCAAGCCGCGGTCGGCCATGGACGTGGCCGTTCAGTGACGGAGGGGTAGGCTCTCCGTATTCTCGGCCGGTGGCCGCACCCCCGGGTAGCCGCTGAGATCGAGTGGCGAGCCAAAACAGAAGGCCCGGCGGTCAAACCGCCAGGCCTCGGTCAGCAAACCGACAGGTATCGTGTTCGCCGGGGGCTCCCCCAAGCTTAGCCGTTGTCCACCTGGCCGATGCGTCGACGGCGGCGCCTCAAGCCGATACCCCCTAGGCCCATGAGTCCCGAGCCCACGAGCACCAGCGTGATTGGCTCAGGAATGACGGCCCAGTTGCTCAAGCACCCCTCGTCGTCTTCGCCCAGGCTCTCGCAAGTCTCCTCCGTACCGACGTTCTGGATCTTCACCATCCAGTCTTCCAGGTTCTCGGGGTCGGGCACGTTCGCCGCGTCGTCCCACATGATGCGAAATACTGCCGTCTCCCCGACCGCAATGCCGTTCCCGAGACCACCCTGTTTCGTGACGGCTACGTCCCAAGTGACTCCCAGCGGGCTAGGCGGGTTGTTGACGCGCCTCCAATCCAGGTCGGATCCGCCGACCTGCACCGAGACGTCATCCGGCCTGCTCGCCCCGCCTGTGAACTTGAGGAAGAGCTTTCCGATAATCGACTCGGACAGATCGTCGCCCGGCAAGCTGACCGTCGAGTTTCGAATCGTCAGAACCAGGGCATTGCCTTGGACGCCTGCCGAGATGAGCGTCGCGCAGGCGCTCGGAAACGTGCGCCCGCACGCGAAGTTCAAGCCGTTGGGCGCGTTAGCTGCTGCCTCTTGCGGTCCCAACAACGTGATGGCAGCAATCAGTGACGAGGCCGTTCGTAACAGAGCACGCATGTCGGTTCGCTCCGCGAGAATCTTGTCAGTCCGAGGAAGTGGAGCCCTTCGTCTCGCTTCCCCTGAAGCCCTTCTTGCCAATCCCTACTTGAGGACGAGCAGTGACGCTCAACTGTCGCGTTACGGTCTCACCCGCTCGACGCCACGCCATAGGAAGACGCCGATCGCCGCAAACACCAGCGGGTAGGCGATGACCTCCACGGCGTTCTTGATGATAGTCCGGCCGACGGCGTCCGCCGTCTCAGGCGCTGCCTGCCGCAACACCTCGGGGGCGACCGTAACGTACAGCATCCCGAGTGCTGCGAGGATCGCCGCCACCAGCAGGAAGACCACCGCTGCTACCCGCACCGAGAGCGCCGAGCTATGGGGGTGACGGACGAGGCCATATGCCATGAGCAGCAAACCGAGGCCAGCCATCGGCACGTTCGTGAACGTCTGACTGAGAGTCGCGAACTCCCACGCCGGGTTCCCGAAACGCAGAGGTGTCCACAGGAGCGCGAGGTCAGCCAGCCCGACTACGGCGAACGCCGACCCGATGGCTACCAAGAGCGACGCCGACGTGGCGTCGGAATCGCGTAACCTGAATCTGCCCTCCGCGGCCCGCTCGTGGGCCAGGAGGACCCTGCCCGTGTGGACTTGGCGGGCTTCTGCGCCCACTTCTCCTCCTCCCTCGGGTGTTGCCCCAGGATGAATGTACCACTCTCCGTCGTCGAGATCTGCAAGATTGATGCTTGATATGCACCGCTGGCCGAGTCCCTAACGTACTGCGCCACAGACGGTTACGCTGTCGCGCAGGTGCCACGTGAGGGGGTCGGCCGCCTGGCCCGTTGCGTCCATCCTACACCTGTTGCCGGGTCTCTCCGGGGTCGCTCGGCCCTATCCTCGGCGTCCCACACTGGTCGCCTGGATCGAACTCGCAGCGCGTTTGGCACCCGCTCGGCACAGGCATTGCTTGAGAAAGCGAAAAAGCGCGGACCAAGACCATGCTGAACCGAGCAACGGGCCCCCGTCCTTTATGAGCGTACCAGCGCTGAGCCTTGTGACCGGCGGAGCCGGCTTCAGCCTGGCTCGAGCCGAGCAGGTGCTGGTTTACCGGCCAGACGTTGCTCTCGAGGCTGGCTTGGAGCGCACGGCGCAATGGATGATGACGCGAACGGTAGCGTAATGCGCGCCCCCGAGACTCAGCGAACTGCGTCGACTGGCGACGCGAAGCGACTCACTTGGACCGGTCGCTTCCGCATTCATTGAGGCTCTCAGGTGCAGCGAATACTAGTAACTGGCGCAACAGGGTTTACGGGCGGCCATCTTTGTGAGAGGCTGAGCCGGAATGGCCATGCAGTGAGGGCAGTGGTCCGGAAGCCAGACCGCTGCGATCAGCTACGCCGTTGGGGCGTTACCGTTGTCGAAGGCGACCTTCGGGACCAGAAGTCGCTGGAACGAGCGGCGCAGGGCATCGACGTGGTCTATCACATCGCTGCGTTATTCCGTCCGGAGAACGTCTCACGACGAGAGATGTGGGAAGCGAACGTGCTGGGCACGCGGCACATGCTCGACGCCGCTGTGAAGGCCAAAGTGCACCGGTTCGTGCACTGCAGCACGGTGGGCGTACACGGGGACGTCATGGATCCGCCTGCTGACGAGCATGCGCCGTATCGCCCGGGTGATTACTACCAGGAGTCAAAAACGGAGGGCGAGCAGGTCGTCTTGGAGTACATGGCCGATGGTCGGCTTCCGATCGTCGTCTTCCGCCCGGGCGGCATCTACGGGCCTAGGGATCTGCGGTTTCTCAAGCTCCTCAAGGCGGTGAAGAAGCGGAAGTTCGTCATGATCGGATCGGGTAAGATCTTCTACCAGATGATCTATATCGACGATCTCGTTGCAGGGATCTTGCTGTGCGGCAACGACCCGCGGGCGCTCGGCAACACCTACATCCTGACGGGGGACGAGCCGGTTACGTTGAATGAGCTGGTGCGGGTGATCTGTGAGGTCTTCGAGGTCAGTCCCCGGCGACTGCGCGTTCCGGTGACGCCAGTGTACCTGGCGGCCATCGGCTGCGAGTTGGTGTGTAAGCCGCTGGGCATCAACCCGCCGCTCTATCGGCGGCGGGTCGACTTCTTTCGCAAGACGCGGTGGTTCGATGTGTCAAAGGCAAAGGCCGAGCTGGGGTTCAGGCCGGCGATCGATCTGCGGACCGGCATCGAGCGAACCGCCGATTGGTACCGGAGCAACGGGTATCTATGAGCCGGGAAGACATGCGCGGGAGGCCGCTGAACGTTCTGTGGGCCATCGATCACGTGTGCTACGACGGGAGTCTCCACGGCGGTGGCCGCCTCTACTGGAACGTTCTGCCGCGGTTTGACCCGGAGCGCGTCCGTGTGGTGCCGTGTCTCCTTCGCGCTGAACAGGAGATCCGAGATGTGTTCGCTGACAGCCCGGTCCCGGTGCGCATCCTGGACAAACCGAAGTTCGATCCTACAACCCTGCTGAGCTTCCTCAAGCTCATCCGGCAGGAAGGGATCGACGTCATGCATCTCCATTGCTACGGCGCATCCACCTTCGGCCGGCTGGCGGGGCTACTCACGGGTGTTCCAACGATCATCCACGACTACGACACCGAGGTCTACTTCCCGTATCCATCGTACTTGTGGATCGCCGATCGGACGCTCGCGCCGGCAACGGGTCACGCGATCGCGGCATCGCCGATGGTGAAGAACTTCCTGATTCGGAAGCGGAAGATCGACAGCGGCAGGATCAGCATGCTGTTCCACGCTGTCCCGCCGGAGAGATTCGAACCGGTACCAGCGGCGCGGACGGCGGAAGTACGCCGCTCCCTGGGGGCCGATCCTGACACGATAGTCGTAGGCACGCTGACGAAGCTGGGGCCGCAGCGCGGCAACGAGAGCTTGCTGCAGGCGGCGGTCGAAGTGCGCGAGGCGAACCCGAACGTCCGCTTCGTGTTGACCTTCAAGCCGACCCGGTTCCACCGCCTGCCGAGCAATAAGTACGTCGAGGTTACGCAGGCGGATACCGACGGTCAAATCAAGGCGATCGAGGCCGAAGTGAAGCGGCTTGGGATCGGCGACGTCGTACGGTTGGTCGAGTGGCCGGAGAGCGTCGACGAGTTGATCGCGTCGTGCGACGTCATCGTCGCGCCATTTCAGAGTGAGAGATTCTCCTCGGTATACCTCGTCGAGGCGATGGCGAAGGGCAAGCCGCTCGTCGCCACCGACATGGGCGAGCAGCGCGAGATCATCACCGATGGGAAGAACGGTTACCTGGTGCGTCCTGGAGATGCGGGCGCGATGGCGCGCCGGATCTCGGAATTGGCCAGCGATCGCGGCGAGCTCGAGCGGCTCGGTCGTGACGCGCGGGCGGCAGCCGAGAACTACAGCGCCGCCGCCTACGCCCGGCGGCTGGAGGAGCTCTACCTGCAGCTGGCCAGCAACGGACGCGGCGCCGCCGCGCCTGGTGGAACGAAGTGATATTCGGCGTCTTCAGTCGGGAAGTCGAGGTACCGCCTGAGCAGGAGGTGCGGCGGGTGGCCGAGCGCGTGTCGCCAGGTGGCAAGGCGTCGGTGTGGACGGACAGGCAGGTAGCGCTCTGCTCGCTCAGTGGAGGAGCGGCTAGCCCCAGCCACGCGCCCCGGGTGTTCACGAACCGGGCCGGTACGATCGCCTTGGTCGTGGTCGGTGAGCTCTACAACCTGGCGGAGGTGGAGCGGACACTGGGGATGTCGGGTGAACTGACGAGGTCCTGCTTCGGGCAGGCGCTCATCGGCCTCTACGAGCGCCATGCGCGAGCCTTCCCCGACAGCCTGAACGGCAAGTTCGCCTTCGCGCTTTGGGACGCAAGCTGCGGCAGGCTCCTACTGGGTCGCGACCAGCTGGGAATCGAGGCGATGTTCTACGCGGACCTAGGGCGGCGTCTCGTATTCAGCTCGGCCCTCACTCCTCTGGTCGCCGCGGGGTGGTATCCGCGCCGGCTCGACAACCAGGCGCTGCTTCAGTACCTGCTGTACTGCTACAACCCGGGTGCCTCGACGCTGGTCAGTGGCGTCCGCAGGCTGCCGGCTGGGAGTGTGCTTTCAGTTGATGGGGCAGGGTCGACGATACGCCGCTACTGGCGCCTGAGCTTCGCCGACGTGCACGCGAAGAGCGAGGGTGAGCGGCGCGAGGAGGTCTTGGGCCTGATCCGCGACGCGATCCGCATTCGCCTGGACGAGGGGCGGCAGCCCGGAGTGCTGCTCAGCGGCGGCACCGATTCCAGCGCGATCGTCAGCTTGACCTCGGAAATGGTCGACGGACCTCTTCCGACGTTCTCGTTTCACTGTGAGGGGCGCTCCTACGACGAGTCCAGGTACGCGCGGTTCGTGGCGCAGCGGTACGGAACAGAGCACACGGACATTCCCTACAGACCCGCTGCCCTGTTCTCCGTCGCGAAGGCTGCCGAGGCGATGGACGAGCCTTTCTGCGACGCCGGCATCGAGATCGGGACCTACCTGCTGGGTCAGACGGCTGAAGGCAACGCCGCCTACGTTCTGAGCGGCGAGGGTGGCGATGAACTGTTTGCTGGACATCCGGTGTACGTCGCCGACAAGGCGGCGCTGATCGCCGACCTCGTGCCCGGGTCGCTGCTGAGGCCCCTGGCCCGAGCGCTGCAGCGCATCCCGGATAGCGATCAGAAGAAGAACCTGCAAGTCAAGCTCAAGCGCTTCGCCTACAGCTTGTCGTTTCCCCGGGAGCTGCTCAGTCACCGCTGGCGCATCTATTACTCTGCCGACGAGCTAGCGGAGTTGTGCGCGGGCGATTTCCTTGCGGAATGCGATCTGGACCAGAGGTACCGGCCGATCCTCGAGTACAACGAAGAAGCTGACGGCAGGGATCTGCTGAGCCGCAGCCTGTACTCCGACTTCTACACGCTGGTGAGCTTCTATCTGCGTCGCCTGGGACTGTTGCGCGCCTTCGGTGTCGAGAGCCGCACGCCGCTGCTCGACCATCGCTTGGTGGAGTACTCGACACACGTCCCATCGCGACTCAAGATCCGCCAGTTCTCCGACACCAAGTACGTGTACCGTCGAATCCTGGAGGGCGTCGTGCCGCGAGAGATACTCCACGACCGGCCGAAGCTGGGGCACAGCGTGCCGATGAAGAACTGGCTGCGTGACGATCCATCGCTCAAAGAGTGGTTCCAGGACACCCTTACGAGCGCGTCGTTCCGCAACAGGGGTCTCTTCAACGTCGCTTTCGTTGAGCGGTTGCTCGAAGAGCATGCGCACAAGAGTCACAATCACACCCACCGCCTCTGGGGGCTGATGGTGCTTGAGAGCTGGCTCGGCAAGCACTGGGATGGGGCAAGGGCGTAGGATCACCAATGGAGAAGCGATGAGGGTCCTTGGTATTTCTGACGGTATGAACGGCGGCGTGGCGCTGATCGAGGACGGGAAACTGCGCTATGTGGTCCAGGAAGAACGCCTGACACGGAAGAAGATGGCGACGGGGTTCCCACGCGAGTCGATCACCAAGGCTCTCGAGGACACCGGGATCGAGCCGTCGGAGATCGATGCTATAGCGGTAGCGACGATCAATGAGTTCTTCCGCGAGCCGGCGGTGGCCTATGATGGCTGGCTGATGCGTGAGCAGACGCGACTCAAGGAGTTGATGCTCAACGTCTCCTCCGTGATCACTCGGGTCGGCGGCGCGCCTCCGCTCCTGAAGAGGGGGTATTACGAGATCAAGACCCTGCTGGGCGGCTCGCGGCGACGGACGCTCAAGCGCAGGCTGCGCGATGATTGGGGGTTCACATGCCCCATCGAGTTCATCAACCACCATTTCGCGCACGCCTGCTCCGCCTATTTCACGAGCGGCTTCGATGACGCGACGGTGGTCACAATGGATGGTGCGGGCGACAACGACTGCTCGCACGTCTACGAGGTGAGAAACGGTCGTTTCAATCGGCTCTGGCAGGTAGACAGCTTCGATTCCGTAGGGAACTACTACGCCTACGTCACGCACCTGTGCGGCTTCAAGGCTCAGAAGCACGAAGGAAAGATCACCGGGTTGGCAGCCTACGGTCAGCCGACGTACCTGGACATGCTGCGCAAGTTCGTCACCTACCGGGACGGCAGTACCACCAACACAGGCCAGGTCTTCTACTGGGCGGCGGTCAAAGCGCTGCGGACAGCGTTGCCCAACCCGTTCAGCAAAGAGGACCTGGCGGCGAGCGTCCAGAAGCTGTTGGAGGAGGTCAGTTGCAACTACGTGAGCCACTGGGTCGAACGGACCGGTTGTCGAAACGTGGCGCTGGCAGGGGGCGTCTTCGCCAATGTGAAGCTGAATCAGTACGTCCACGAGCTCGAGGGCGTCGACTCGGTCTTCATCCACCCGGGGATGGGTGACGAGGGGCTGGCCGTCGGTGCGGCGTTCGCGGTCGCGGCGAAACAGGGTGCCAACTCGGTGCCAGAGCTGCGGTCCGCGACGCTGGACGATGTTTATTTCGGCCCGGGGTTCGGCGACAAGGAGATCGAGGGAGCGATCGAGCGCGAAGGACTCGGGGCGGAGTACGTGCAAGACATCGACCGCAGGATCGCCGAGCTGCTGGCGCGGGGTCGCGTCGTAGCCAGGTTCGACGGGCGCCTGGAGTACGGCCCGCGGGCGCTGGGCAACCGCTCGGTTCTTTACCAGCCGACCGATCCCACGGTCAACGACTGGCTCAACAAGAAGCTTCGCCGCACCGAGTTCATGCCGTTCGCGCCGGTGACGCTGGAGGGCTATGCGGATCGGTGCTACGAGGGCATAGACGGTGCGCGCCATGCGGCGCAGTTCATGACCATCACGTTCGATTGTACGGCGTGGATGAAGGAGAGTTGCCCGGCGGTCGTCCATGTTGACGGCACGGCGCGCCCGCAGACCATCAACGAGCGGACGAATCCCAACTACTACCGGATCGTGGATGAGTACCGGAAGCTCACCGGGCTCCCCTGTGTGATCAACACGAGCTTCAACATGCACGAGGAGCCGATCGTGTGCACGCCGCACGATGCGATTCGAGCGTTCATCGACGGCGGCCTCGACTATTTGGTCATGGGCAACTTCCTGCTCGAGAACAAGGACTTGGATCGCCGGCCCCAGGACTGAATGGCCGAACTGACTGAATCGACGGTAACGGCGAGGGACGGCGCTGGTTCGCAGGCCGATCGGATTCGCGACTACTGGGAAGCCTATGCCGATCGCGTGCTGGAACGCGGCGGCGAACTCGATCCGCGTGAGCATTTCAGTCGGCTGCGCGCGGACCACGAGATCGCCTACGCGCGGGCCAATCAGCTCCTGCAGCGGCATGAATTGGCCGGCAAGGCGGTTCTCGAGCTGGGGTGTGGCATGGGCTTCGACACCATCCCGCTGGCTCAGGCCGGCGCGCGGGTTGTGGCGATCGACCTGTCGGAGAAATGCCTCGGGCTCACCCGGCGGCACCTGGCGTGGTTCGGCGCCAAGGCGGATCTGAGACGTGGTAACGCCGAGCGGCTCGACTTCGCGGACGAGAGCTTCGACGTCGTGATCGCGAGAGGCCTGCTGATGTTCACACCGGGTCCGGCGGCTGTGCTTGGGGAGGCTCTGAGGGTGCTGCGACCTGGAGGTGTGGTGCAGGCCATCCTTCACAACCGATACTCCTGGTATGTACTGCTTGGGGTGGTGGCCGGGATGAATCTCGTGGACCCGGTCGAGGATCCTGCACCGAACCGGCTGTACACACGGGGGGAAGCGAGGGCGCTGCTCGAGGAGTTCGCCGACGTGCGTATCGACGGGGGACGGCTGCCGAACATTCGCAGCAAGCGCGGAGGATTGGCCGCGAAGCTGTTCAACGCGTCGCTGGTCCCCGTGACAAAGGCATTGCCACGGCGGCTACTCGAGCCGTTCAGTTTCTACTTGATCGTCGAGGGCACGAGGCCCGTGGGACGTTGAGAAGGGCATGAATCGCGATCTGACCCGGCTTGCGGGACGGGAATTCGATATCGTGATCGTGGGAGGCGGCATCTACGGAGCCTGCGCAGCGTGGGATGCGACCCTCAGAGGGCTGTCGGTTGAACTGTTG
>JBDHAF010000088.1:0-14352 GCA_039588255.1 Gemmatimonadota bacterium
GCTTCGTTCAGCGCACGCCTCGCGACGGACGCCTTGCGCTTCCCTTCGGTCCCTGCAACCTGGTTCCGGAAGGACTCCCACCTCCAAGTCATCGCCCATGCCGGGCCCACCACACAAAAAGGGGGCTGGCGTACCAGCCCCCTTGTCGCACCCGACAGACGATGAACTACCGAACTACCATGGGCACCGAAAACTGCGTCCGATCCCACTGGAGTTGTAGCGTTCCCCCTCGGTCGGTGGGCTCGATGGCAATGGTGAAGCGCTCGACCATTTCGTCCAGGTCATTCCTCTCCATCTCGATCCGGGCGAAGTCCTGAGAGTCGTCGTGGCCCGTGCCCCACTGCCCCGTCTGGCTGTTGATGATGAGGGTCGCGCTGGACGGCGTGAACGTGGTCCACAGGGTGTACGATCCGGCCGGCACCCGCGTACCGCCGACGGTGAGATCGCGATCGGTGGTGAAGACGGTCGCGGCGTTGGCACCGGTCCGCCACACCTCGTTGTGGGGCACCAAGCCACCCCAAATCTCCCGGCCGCGCTTGGCCGGCCGGGAGTACACCACCTGGAAGGTCGCCCCCCCACCGGACACGTCCACCTGCCCACGCGGCGAGGGCACGCCGAGACCCTCCCCCCTGGCGTCACGGGCCGCAAAGTCTGCGGCGAGCGCAGCGAAGTCCATGCCCGACACGGCCTCACCCTCCACCTTCATGGTGGTGTTGGCGCCCGAGAGGGCCAGGATCTTCCCGTCGGCATCGACGCGGGCCGTCATGGGTGAGCCGAAGAAGCTCCACGACACCGTCTCGTCATCCACCCGCTCGATCGTGTTCTCGGAAGGTCGGGGACGGGATCCCGTCATCATCGTCACCGAGTAGTTGTCAGACCCGCTTGCCATGGCCTCTGTCACGGCCTGCTCGAGAATGGCATAGGACCACGGCGTCTTCCCCACCTCGGGAATCAGGCCTTCCGGCGCCGCCACCCGGGTGGTGCTCGACTCGCCGTTCACCTCACGCTCCACCGTGGCGCTGTCCCCCTCCACGGTAATGGACCAGTGCTCAGGGCCCGGACCCTGCGGGTTCGCCTCCGGCGTGCGCCAATCCACCTCCAGGCGTGACACCGTTCCCTCGGAGGACAACGTCCCCACGTAGCTGGCTACTCGCGTGACCGGGTTCCTCGTGAGCAACTGCCCCTCGAAGCCGAGGCCCGTTCGGGTATATACCTCGACCGCCAGCGTATCCGTTCCGAGGCGTTCGACGTAGGCCCGCTCGTTCGAACCACCGCATGCCACGACGGCGAGCATTGCTACAAACGAGACGGCACCGAGACTGGGAGAAAATCTAGACGCGCACATAATATCCTCACTCAGAGAGAATCCTTAAAGAGCCCGCCGTGAACTTGCGTTCATGAAGACCTCCCGTCAACAATGCTGGCCAGGTCTGTCGGAGTCCGGGGGCGTACCCTCCCCTTCCCCCCAATTCGATGTAATCTCAAGGGTGCCACTCAACGTCGACAATCTGCCCCGCTTCTCGATTGAAGAAGCGGAGCTCCTCGCTAACGATCTGTACGGGTCTGCCGCGGCAGTGCGGGAGCTGCCAAGCGAGCGAGATCAAAATTTCTATCTGGAGGACGAATCGGGGACCGGATTTGTCCTGAAGATCGCTGCCCGCGATGAAGATCACGCCCTCCTCGACGCCCAGAATCGGGCGATGGAGCACGTGGGCCGGTATGGGGAATCGGTGGGGTGTCCTCGCATCCGGTCGACCGTGGCCGGCGAGGAGATCGCCGCGGTCAGGGACCGGGATGGAGCCGAGCATTTTGTACGTCTGGTGAGCTGGATTTCGGGAGTCACGCTCGCGGAGGTGACCCCACACACACCGGCGTTGCTCGCGGACTTCGGCGCCTTCCTCGGGCGGCTGGACCATGCGTTCACCGGATTCGCGCACCCGGCGACACGGCGCGTATTCTACTGGGACCTGGAGCAAGCGGAAGACACCGTGGGGGGGTGCATCGCCTACATCGACAGGCCGAGCGGCCGAGCCCTCGTCGAGGGGTTTCTGTCCCGATTCCAGTACCACGTCGCCCCACGGATCGCCGGGCTTCGGACCAGCGTCATCCACAACGATGCCAACGATCACAACGTAGTGGTCGCGACGGACCCTCCGTCCGCGCCGCACGTGGCGGGCATCATCGACTTCGGCGACATGGTGGAATCCCGGACCGTGTACAATCTGGCGGTGGCTGCGGCATACGGGATACTAGAGACGCCTGATCCGATAGCCGCCGCCGCGCAGATCGTCGCCGGATACCACCGTGCCTTTCCGCTGGAGGCTGGCGAGATCGAGTTGCTCTACGATCTAATTTCGACCAGGTTGTGTATGAGCGTGTCGATCTCGGCATACCAACAGCGGGAGAATCCCGGTAACTCTTATTTGACGATTTCGCAGCAGCAGGCCTGGGCTACATTACAGGAGCTGAGCACCACCGATCCCAGCCACGCACTCGCAGCCTTTCACACTGCATGCCAGACACCACCGTAAAACACGACGAATTACTGGCCTCCAGGCAACAGTACCTCGGACCGACCCTGAGCATCGCCTACGACGAGCCTCTCAAGATCGTTCGAGGCGTGATGCAGTACCTCTACGACGACGAGGAGCGGCAGTACCTCGACTGTGTCAACAACGTGTGTCACGTGGGACACTGTCATCCCCGGGTAGTGGAAGCCGCCCAAGAGCAGATGGCGGTCTTAAACACCAACACGCGCTACCTCCACGACAACTTGGTGCGGTACGCACAGCGGCTCTGCGAGACGCTGCCGGAGGAGCTGAGCGTGTGCTACTTCGTGTGCTCCGGAAGCGAGGCCAACGAGCTGGCGTTGCGCATGGCAAAGACGCAAACAGGAGGCTCCGACGTCATCGTGGTTGACGGAGCGTACCACGGAAACACCAGCTCCCTCATCGACATCAGCCCGTACAAGTACAAGGGCGCCGGAGGCGCGGGCGCCCCCCCTCACGTACACGAGGTGGTGATGCCCGACGTGTATCGGGGTCCCTACCGGGACGCGGCGACGGCCGGCGAGCAATATGCCCGGCACGTGTTGGACGCCACCGTTCAAGCAAACGAACGAGGCACCCTCGCGGCGTTCTTTTGCGAGTCCCTCATGGGATGCGGAGGGCAGATCGTCCTGCCAGACGACTATCTCGCGTATGCGTTCGAGCACGTGCGTCAAGCGGGCGGGGTGTGCGTCGCGGACGAGGTGCAGGTGGGGTTCGGCCGCGTGGGGAGCCGCTTCTGGGGGTTTGAGACCCAGGGCGTCGTCCCCGACATCGTCACCCTGGGGAAGCCCATTGGAAACGGCCACCCCCTGGGCGCCGTCGTCACCACCCAGGAGGTCGCCGCCTCGTTCGATAACGGCATGGAGTACTTCAACACGTTCGGGGGCAACCCGGTTTCGTGCGCCGTGGGGCTCGCCGTGCTCGACATCATCGAGGAAGAGGGGCTGCAGGAGCACGCCCTGGCGGCGGGCAATCGTCTGAAGGCCGGACTCGCGCGCCTCCAGGAGCGTTACGCAGCCATCGGCGACGTGCGGGGCATGGGACTGTTCTTGGGCGTGGAGTTGGTGGCCGACCGGGACTCCCAGGAACCCGCCACCGACCTGGCAAAACGCGTCATCGAGGACATGAAGGACCGGGGCGTCCTCCTCAGCACGGACGGACCGTTGGACAATGTCCTCAAGATCAAGCCGCCCCTGATGTTCTCCCAGCTCAACGCCGACCTCGTGGTAAAGACCCTGGACGAGGTCCTGACCGACCTGGCGCCGGAAGCTCCTAAGTAGTTGTTTTTAAATGACTTAAACAGCCAGAGAATTCGTCGGATTTCATCCTGAAACAAACTCTAAAGGCCCCCCGTAGTTCCTGCCATGACACAGGAACAACGGTCTCAGGCCTTTGCCCTGATGGCACTCACCCTCCTCATGGCCTTCTTTTCGGCGGCGATCTGATGCTCGCGTTCATCAGGCGGTTCTTCCAGCGGCGCGGGACGACGGACGAGTGGGTGATCCGGTTGGCGCCGACGTACCGTGAGCGGTACGGGTGGATGTGTAAGGAGCCGGTTCCGGCCAGGGTAAAGGCACAGCGGTACCACAACTAGTCTATCTGCCGACAACGAAACGGGGCAGCGAGTATGCGTCGAGGGACGCGCGGCTCGGTGCCCCGTTTGCTGTTCGAAATGAGCTCTTTCCTCCCGTCGTTCGGCAACATGCACGTTTCAACCCTTAACAAAAGCAACCCCTTACCTGTCTAAGTGGGTAGGACAGGGGAAAGCAGCATGCACAATTATCGGAGTTACAGGAGCATGAAAAAGAGAACTTGGACCACTCTTGCAGTGGTTACTCTCCTCGGAGCGGTGACGGCGATGCCCGCCGAGGCACAACGAGGACAACGCGGCCGGGGCTTCCAGGCCCGAACCGGGTGTGCGGAGAGCGCCCTGCGCCTCAAGGAAGGCCTCGAACTTAGCGACCAACAGGTTTCCCAGTTGGAGGCGCTCAGGGTGTCGTGCGTGGAGCGTCAGCAGGCGCACCAAGCCGAGGCCATGGAAATGCGTTCACAGCTCGCGGCAGGCCAGATCACCGCCGAGGACTATTTCGCCGCCATGGAAGCGCGCCGGGAGACGGCCCAGACGGCCCGGGACGCCACGCGGACGCGTCTGGAGGGGATCCTCACGGAAGACCAGATCACCGAGCTGACCCAGAGCCAGGCGCGCATTGCTCGAGCCGGCCACATGGGCTTTCGAGGACGGGGCCAGGCAGGATTCCGGGGCCGCGGTATGCAGGGATTCCGGGGACGACAGGATTTTCGGGGACGGGTTCCTCGACGGTGGATCCGCGAGCCGCTGCCTGAAAACCTTCCCTAACCGACGCAAAGAAGCCCGCGCTCACTCGGCGCGGGCTTCTTCTTTCTCTTCCAAGTCCGATAGCCACTTACATCGAAAGATCCGGTTGCCGGTCCGCCGTCATCAGGATCGGAATCCCGTGTTCCCGTAACCGCTGGTTAAAGGTCGCAATGTCCTGGCGGCGGATCTGGGCCATCACCGCCTCGTACTCCGCCAGGAGCGTTTCATAGCGCCCGAACACCTCCAAGTGCTGTGTGGCGGGCGGAAAGTCGGATCCTCCGATGTACCCGGCCAAGCTCGTGACCTTGGCGTACAACCGGCGCGGCCACCGCAGGCGATCCTGTCCTGCCGAGCCCCCCGAGAGCCTGGGATCGGTGAGGTTCATCTCGAGGTCGATGAGCTTCGCGTCGATAGAGTCGGCGCCGGCGAGGATCTCCCCGGCGTTATCGAGGCCGGCCACCCGATCGTTCAAGTCGTCGATCTGTTCACGCACGGACTCGATCTCGTTGATCAGGTCCACAACGGAGTCGGCCATGTCCCGCAGCTCCATCGTCGTCGCGAACTGCCTGGCGATGTCCGCTTCGGTTCCCGCGGAGTGGGGATCCTTCAGGACGTTCAAGGTCTGCGTCTGCTCTTGGTCGCCAACCGTAAGCCGGACGGTGTACTGCCCTGGAGGCGCCAGTGGTGTCACCCGTCCCGTCTCACCGCCGGGACGCCATCCGTCATCGCCGATCTCCACGTGGGAGTGTTCGATGACCTTCGTGCGCATCCGCGGCGCCTGGGACGGCTCGTACCGCAGGTCCCAGTAAACACGATTGACACCTTCGCTGTCGGACCCACGTAGACTTCGTACGACTTCGCCGTCGGCACCGAGAATCTCGATGTTCACGCGGCCCTCGGTTCCCGCGGGCAGATAGTAATGCAGCGACGCACCGGAGCGGGGATTCTGGCCGGCACCGGGATCTCCTGGCTGGCTCACCGAGCCCTCCTTGTTGCGGAACCGGTATGCGTCACGCGGGGCGAAGAGATGTGCACCTCCCGCCACGATTTCGTCGCTCAACTGCTGGAGCGGCGTGATGTCATCCAAAATCCAAAACCCGCGACCGTATGTGGCAACCACGAGGTCGTTGAAGTGCTCCTGTATCACCAGGTCGTGTACCGGGGCGTGGGGCAGATTGGCCTGCAACGGGATCCACCTCGCGCCGTCGTTGAACGACACGTAGAGCGCATTCCCTGTGCCGACGTACAACAGTCCCTCGCGCACCGGATCCTCCCGGACGACGTGAGCGTAGGACAGCGCGCCTCTGGGAATGTTGGAGCCGACGGAGCGCCAGTTTCGACCGTAGTCCGTGGTCTTGTAGACGTAGGGATCGAAATCCCCCAGTTGGTGGAGGTCCACTGCGATATACGCGGTGCCGGCGTCGTAGCGGGACGGCTCGATGTTGCTCACCGTTCCCAGCGCAGGGAGATCGGGAATGTTGGACGTGACGTTGGTCCAGGTTTGTCCACCATCCCTGGTGAGCTGTACCAGGCCATCGTTGGACCCCGTCCATATCACGCCGGGCTCGATGGGAGATTCGGCGATGGCAAATAACACCGCCGCGTACGTGGGGCTCACGTCGTCGGGCGTGAGGCCTCCCGTTTTTTCCTGGATGGTCTTGTCGTTGGTGGTGAGATCCGGACTGATCACCGTCCAGCTATGTCCGCCGTTGGTGGTCTGATGGAGATGTTGGCTCCCCACATAGACCTTGGTGTGGTCGTGGGGCGACACCGCGATGGGAAACGTCCACTGGAAACGATAGCGCAACGGCGCCGCGGGCCAGCCCTCGGGGTTGTCGGGCCACACGCTCACGTTGCGGCTGTGACCGGTGCGCAGGTCGTAGCGGTCGAGGATCCCCTCGTAACACCCGGACCACACGATGTTGTTGTCCACCGGATCGGGCACCGAGTAGCCCGACTCGCACCCACCCACCGAGTGCCACGCCCCGATGGGAATGGATCCACCGGTGAGACTGTTGCTGGGCCCGCGATGAGACGCGCCGTCCTGGCGGTTGCCGTACACAAAGTAGGGCACCTGGTTGTCGGTGCGCACGTGATACATCTGAGCGATGGGGAGCCGGGGCCGGAGCCAGCTCTGACCCCGGTTGGTTGAGATGCTGACGCCCCCGTCGTGTCCCACGATCATACGATCCGGAATCTTCGGGTCGATCCACATGTCGTGGTTGTCGCCGCCCGCGCCTCCCCGTTGGATCGACAGGCCACCGTCGATGGAGATCGTGTGGCTCGTAGCGAGAAAGTGAATCTCGTTGTAATCGTCCGGCGCCACGACGGCGCGCGTGTAATACAGGGGGCGCTGCACCAACGTGTGGTCGCCATTCACCATCCGCCACGACTCACCGCCGTTGTCCGAGCGCCACAGTGTTCCCTGGTGGTCGTCCAACTCGGCAAACTCCCGATTGGAGTTGGTCTCGATGAGTGCGTAGACTCGATCCGAGTTGTCGGGCGACATGGCCAGGCCGATCTTGCCGGTCGGCGGCGTTGGCAATCCGTTGCCGCTCAGCAGCGTCCACGTGTCACCCCCGTCCCGTGACATGTGAATGCCGCCGCCCGGTCCCCCACTCTGCCGACCCCACGTCCAGATCTGCATCGGCCACATGCCGGCAAAGAGTATCTCCGGGTTGTTGGGATCCATCACCAAGTCGGACGCGCCGGTGTTCTCGTCCACGAACAGCACGCGCTCCCAGGTGGCTCCGCCGTCCGTGGTGCGGAACACGCCGCGCTCCTGCTGCGGTCCGTAGAGGTGCCCCATCGCGGCGGCGAAGACTATATCGGGATCGTTGGGATCGATTACGATCCGCCCAATCCGTCCCGTTTCCTCGAGACCGAGGTGCGCCCAGGTCTTGCCCCCGTCGCTGGATTTGTAGATTCCGTTGCCGGTCACGACGTTGCTCCGGATGAACGTCTCGCCGGTGCCGACCCACACGACGTTCGGGTTTATGGGGTCGATGGCGATGGATCCGATAGCGGCCGCCGGTTGGTCGTCAAAAACCGGCTCCCAGCCCACCCCACCATCGATCGACTTGAACACGCCACCGGAGGCCGCCCCGATGTAGTAGATGTTGGGATCGCCCGGCACGCCGGTCACGGCGCTGAGCCGATTCCCCACAGGGCCGATGTGCCGATACCGGAGCTGGCTGAACACCGCCGGCTCCACATCACGTAATCGCTGAGCGGCGATCGTGTTGGGGTGACCGACCAGCATCACTAAGCCCGGCACGAAGCCCAACAATCGCTTAACGCTCATGATTTGTTCCATTTGGGGTTCTTCACGAAGCGGAGAAGTGCAACGGTTACCGTCTAGCGAGAGAATACCGGCCCACGCGCCATCCGACCAGGGACCGCCCTTGCGCCGAAGCACTCCACAAGGTCAGGTTCATCTTCCTCAACATCCCCAGAACCGCAGCCTTCTGTGAGGAGCAGTCATGTCGTATTCGCACCACCACCCGCCGGTCAGGCGCCTGGCCGCCGTCGTACTCGTCGCCGCCATTGGAAGCGCATGCAGCGCTGATTCCGCATCCGATGAAGATGTGTCCCGCATACCGATTCAGCCCACTGCCGCGAGCGCCATCCCCGACGCCATTCTCGGCACCGCCCCCGCACCACAAGGAGCCCACGTCAACTACTTCACCGCCGACTCGGCAACCCGGGGATACCTCGCCGTCCCCAAAGGCGACGGCCCCTTCCCCGCCCTCGTGCTCATCCACGAGTGGAACGGGTTGGTGGACCGTGTCCGTCAGGTGGCCGACGCCTTAGCGGCGGAGGGATACGTGGCCTTAGCCGTGGACCTCTACTCGGGCCGGACCGGCAGCAACCAGGAAGAAAACCGCGCCCTGACCCGGCAGGTCCGCTCCGACGAGGGGACGATGATCGCCAACCTCGACGCGGCGGTGAACTTCCTACGAGCCCGATCGGACGTGACCGGCAAGGTTGCGGCCATGGGATGGTGTTTCGGCGGGGGCGTGGCCTTGAGCTTCGCACTCGGCGGAGAGAACCACGAGGGCACGGCCATCTTCTACGGGTCCTTGGTGGAGGATCCGGAGGTTCTCAAGTCCATCACCCACGAGGTATATGGCACCTTCGCCGCCCTCGATCAGGGCATACCGCCCGATCAGGTGACTCGGTTCGAGGCCGCGCTCCGAAGCCTTGGGATCGAAAACGACATTCATATATATGACGACGTGAATCATGGCTTCTGGCTGCGCGTCGACGGCAACCGGGAGCTTCGCGAAGCCCCGGCGTTGGACGCTTGGCAGCGCTTGAAGGCCTATCTCCAGCGAGTCGTGACCGACTGACGGAACACGAAATGCCAACTACTCCAGCATCCAAGTCCAAAACAACGACCCGGCGGCGTAGGAAGGCCGCTCCCAGATCACGGGGTCGCGCCGCCCAACGTCTCACCGGTGAGCCACCGGAAGACCTCGAGACGCTGGCCGATGCCATCGAGAACGATGGGGGCTCCATCATCGGCACCTACCGGGACCCCCTCGGCGGCAACTGGCAACTCTTTGCGGGCCTCCCCATCGATGTCGTGCAGCCGACCCCATTTCAGCGGGATCTGTCGGACGCCCACGTCGGCAAGCTCGCCAACGCCGTGGACAAGCTGGATCGGTTCCTCGATCCCATCGTCGTGGTTCGCTCGGGCGACGGCCTCTACTGGACCCCCAACGGGCATCACCGCCTGGCGGCGATGCGGAAGCTGGGTGCCAAGTCCATCGTGGCCCTCCTCGTGCCCGAGGAGGAGATCGCCTACCGGATCCTCGCGTTGAACACCGAAAAGGCCCACAACCTCCGGGAGCGTTCCCTCGAAGTCATTCGGATGGCCCATGAGTTGTCGATGCTCTACCCGCGTCCCGAGAAGGAGTTCGAAGCGGAATTCGAGGAGGCCCCACTGCTGACGCTTGGCGTGTGTTACCAAACCAACCCTCGATTCGCCGGCAGCGCGTTTCATCCGGTGCTGAAGCGCATCGACCGGTTCCTGTCGGAGAGACTTCCCCAAGCACTGGAGATTCGGGAAGCCCGTGCGGCCCGGGTCACCGAGCTGGGCGCCGCCGTGGCACAGGTCGTAGACGGTCTCCGGGCTCGCGGCTTCGAGAGTCCCTATCTCAGGAATTTCGTCATCGCCCGCATCAACCCCCTGCGGTTCAGGCGAGGGGCGACTGCCGAGTTCGATCCCACCATCGACAAAATGCTCGACGCGGCGGAACGATTCGACACGAGCAAGATCCGCCCGGATCAGCTGGCAAGGGCATCCGGGCCCCCCGGGTAGGGGTCTACCGCGTGTTGGGCTGGATGGGAATGGGGTGCTCAGCGGTGAACCCAACATGGCGGTGGCCACCGGTTGCCAGCACCGACCGTCGAACCCGTGAGAGCATCTCCCGGCCGTCGCCGGTCAACGTCCAATACTGATTGACATCCTTGGCGTGGTGCCTGATGAGAGAGGGTTGGACGAGGCCGAGGGCCATCAGATCCGTGAACCAGAGATTCAGGGAGTTGGGCGGCACCACCCACCGCGACGTGAAGTCGCCTGGGTCTAGTTCACAGACACCAGTCGGCACGAACTGCGATGCATCCGCCAACGAGCTCTCCACGACCAGCTCCGGCGCCAACCGAATGAAGAACTCGTGGAGCGAAGTTTCGACGGGTTTCTCCCAGCTGTTGGATGACCGGTCCCACAACGGAATCAGAATCATGTTCTCGAGCAGGGCCCGCCGTGCCGCTTCCAAGCGGGTTTCCAGCCGTGCCTCGTCGTCGGTCTGGAGCGACTCGAGTCTGGATCGGAACTCGGCATTTTCGGCGGAGAGTCTCGCCAGCTCGCTGGCGACATTTCCCGACGGCAGCGTCGTCGCCGACACCCACCCAGGACGCCGATACTTCTCGATCAACCGAATCACTACCCACGCCGCCGAATCCGAGATGCCGTCCAGCGACTCCACCAGAACATTCGGGTTCCCCTGCAACGTCTGGATGAACGATTCCATTGCGCCCGGCCGTGAGTGACCAATGATCGACATGCGCTTCCGGCGCGGCGGGGCCAAGCCGGCCTCCACCAACCCCAATACCGGAACCCCCAACTCCCCGGCACAGTCGTATGCGCGCTCGACCGCCGCCAGGTCCTCAGGGGCGATGTCCTCACTGCGCCCCACGAGGAGGATCAGGTAGTCCGTCCGCCCGAGGTGCGAGTCAACCGTGTCATGGGATTCTTCTCGGAGTAATCCGGTCGCCACGAGATCGATGGGTATGTGGCCCATCTCGAGGACTGCCTTGACCATCCGATCTCGGGGGTGGCTCAAATCGCCTCCGATGGAGGCCACGCACATTTGGTACCGGGCACTCACGGCAATACCAACTCCAGTTCAGGAAATCGACACGATACCCACGAGCCGGCGGGGGACGACTCGCTCCGGCGTGCCGGGTTCACCTGTCACCGAGCAGAACATAACGGTCTGGCCGGATTGGGCAAGCATACCGCCGTCACCACTGCGACGGCACCTCTATATAAGGAATACCTTCGAGAACACACGCCGGGTGGGCGACGTCATCCGCACGCCATTACTTGGCGCCGCGAGCCCGAACGAGCGCCACGGCGACCGGCACCGTGATGATGTTGACGACTCCTTGGAAAACGGCCACGGCGAAGATGTTGCTCAAGGACGGCAGGTGCGTCTGGGTCACGAAGTGGAGCGGCGTGAGAAGGGCGATGGCCCAGGGAACCGCCAGAAGGTAAATCCACGTGGCGTCGGCTGCCGCTTCCACGTCGATGGTCAACTGCCCCGACCGGTGGCACGCCATCAGCCAAAGGGAAAACCCGACCACGGTGAGGACGGCGGCAACCGGAAGCTGCACGGCGATCCGATTGGCGGATCCGGCCACATTGTGCACGGCGAAGCCCACGAGGATGGATCCAATGTTGGCAACCGCGAGCACCAACGAGTGCAATACAATCGTGAGGAAACGGCTTGTCACTTGCGTTGAGGCCTTGATGAGTTGCTTGCTGTTCCCTGACGCCCCTGGTCAAATCTCCCGTCGTGTTCCCATGAGTTGCTCGATCCGCCGGAGGCTGTCCCGGATGGACAGGAGCACTTCCTGCGAATCCGGCTCGTCCAAGAGGCCACCTCCCGCAGGCAACGCCGCCTTGCTCTCCGAGCTGGCCGCGACGATCGCATCGCGTTGCTGCAGCACCGCTTTACGGAACCCCCGCGCATCGACGACTCCCGCCAACTTCACCAGCGGACCGGCCGTTGCGGACTGTCCCGCCGTCTCGACGGTCAACGCCTCGATATTGAAAAACCGCATGATCGGGCCGTGGGCCAGGCCCACGTCCGTGATCTTGTCCAACGGGACGGTCTTTTCGATGCGATGCAGCCAACCCTTATTGACGTTGAGGGACCGCTCCGTAAGGACACACCGCATATGGCTGAGATAGCGGGCGGTCACATAGTATCCAATGGCGAGCCAGATGGGCAGCAGGGGGATACCCACCACGCTTAGCGTGAGGCCGATGATCCAGCTGAGCATCCAGTAGGTTCGGACTCGGGGATTGAATTCCGCTTCGAGCAGGACCTTGTGTTCGGGCATGGAGATCTGTTCCGTTTCGTTTCAGGTCGGAAGCTTGCCGGTCAGGCCAAGAAACCAGCGCATGCACTTGTGGCCGACGTCGACGGGCACACAGTACATCATGGGACATCCGCCCTCGATGACGCTGATGCCGTTATCCCTGCAAAATTGGACGGCGGCTTCGGACACACTGCCGCTTCCGAAAGACCGGTGCATCCACACCCGAGACACGCCTGCCGCGGCGCACTCCCGGACGACAGTCTCGGACGCGGCCGGTGAGGTCACCACTAACACGCCGTCCGGAGGTTCTCCAATAGCCGCGAGGTTCGGATAACATCGATCCCCCTCCACCTCATCGACCTTGGGATTGATGGGGACGACCTCGTAACCCGCATCACGCAGCTTACGATAAATGAGATTCGCGGGCTGGTTCTCGTGGCGGGACACGCCTGCCACAGCGATCCGCTTCTGCTCGAGAAAGTCGACGATCGACTCAGCGACTTTGGCCATGGACTACGGCGTCCTCAGTCAGACGTGCCGGTTGGACCGTCCACATTCCACGTATCGGATGCGCACAGCCAACGGCCATCATCCTGCTTGAGGTAGGTCGCTGACCACTTGCCCTTCATCGTCACCCGTTGACCCGGTGTGGGCTCCACCGTCATGGTGAACGTGCCCCGGGCCCACGCGAAATCCACCCGGCCATCGGCTTCCACCACTGTCGTGGCAAACGCACTGATCGGGGGAAACTCGCTAAGCCAGGCCTTCACGCCTTCCCTCCCTTCCACCATCGGCCGATCGGGCGGGAGAAAAACCACATTGTCCGTCAACAGCCCGCCAAGACCTTCCCAGTCGGCCCGCAGACAGGCCTCGGCCCACTCCTCCTTGAGCTCATGGAGGGCGGCCAGGTCGTCGGCGGTGATTCTCGTTGCCGTAGTGACCGCTATCATGCGTACCTCCTCACGATTCTGAAATCGCCAGCAACTCCTCTTCGATCAGACCGCGGAACAGCGGAATTTTGTAGCCGTTGTGTCGCAACGCACGGGCATCGCGCATGGCCGCCTCGGCCGCCCGTCGTGCTACGCCCGCCTCGAGGCGCTGGCCCGCGATCACGCCTTCCGCCTCCCGTGATCGCCACGGAACCGGAGCCGCCCCGCTCAGTACCACGCGCCCCTCCTCCACCCGATTCCCGCTGAAGCGCAATGCCAGTGCGACACCCGCCAACGCAAAGTCCCACGCGCCGCGGCTCCGCACTTTGCGGTACGAGCTGCGCAAGCCACCGGCCGATTCCGGGAGCAGGACCTCCGTGACAATCTCCCCCGCCTCCAGAACGGTTTCCCGCCGGACGTCGACACTCGGGAGCACGTGGAACTCCTCCATGGGAACCGTCCGTGAGCCTCGTGGCCCTGCGATGCGAACTGTCGCGCCCAGAGCCACCAGCGCCGGCGCCATATCCGACGGGTGCACGACGAAGCACCCCGCCCCGCCGAGTATGCAATGGTATTGGTTCTCGCCCCCGGCGGCGTAACACATGCCACCGCCCTTCCGCATGCAATCGAAATCACCACGGTAGTACCAGCACCGCGGCTTCTGACAGATGTTTCCTCCAATGGTCCCCTGGTTGCGGAGTTGGGGACTCGCCACGACGGCGGCGGCTTGGGCGAGCGCACCGTACTGGCGTCTCACGACGTCGTTGGCTGCAATCTCGGCAATCGTCGTCGTCGCACCGATGCGCAGTCCGCCGTTCCGTGTATCTCTGATGCCCCGGAGGTCACCCAGCCCGGACAGGCTCACGACCTTGGAAGCTTCAAACACGCCATCCCGCAGACATCCCAAGAGGTCCGATCCGCCGGC
>JBDHAF010000089.1:0-14234 GCA_039588255.1 Gemmatimonadota bacterium
CTCGTGCGCCAGGACGGCCTCGACCTGTGACGCACCCACACCCTCCACCACGTACAGGGTGTCCGTGCGCGGATCGTAGTAGCCCACCACCTGCTCCAGGAACAGCGAGCGCAGCAGCGGCTCGAGGTCCAGGCTGTCCGGGACGAGCCCGAAGCGGGCGTAAGCGCGGACGATGGCACGCACGCGCTCCGGCGGCAACTGGCGACCGAGTTCTTGGGTCAGGTACGCCTCCAGGTCTGACCGTGAGCGCGTGGCGAGGCGCACCGGACGCCGGGCGGGAAGGCCGCTGAGCGACTCCATCACGGGAAGAAGGTCCGTCGCCAGGCGTTGGAGAGAGGTGTCCGCCTCCACTCCACCGAATGAAGCTCCGGAGGCCCGGGCAGCGGTATCCGCGCCATCTCCACAGGCAGACCCGCCGAGCAGTGGGATGGCCGCGGCGACCGCCAGGCCGGTCGCCCGGAAGCGCCGCCCGCCTGTCGTGCTCGCGTGTAAGCCCTCCCTCATCCGAATCGCTCCCCTTAGATCGGCCGGCCCCGACAAGTATTAGGCAGCATCGCACATGGGAAAGACGAAGGTACGTGCCGGTCTGGCAGGCGCGCTACAGCGTCAGGCAAGTCTGCCGGACGCCTGCCCGGTCGACACGTCCGGCCAGCGCCGCCACGGTCTCGACCGTCTCGCCGGAACCGGCTGCGGGAACCTCCCACTCCGGCGCGATCTCCGCCAGCGGCACGAGAACGAAGGCGCGCTCGCGCATGCGCGGGTGCGGGATGGTGAGCTCCGGCTCACACAGAACCAAGTCGCCGTACAGCAGGATGTCGAGATCGAGGGTGCGGGGGCCGCAGCAGGGATCGAGGCGCACCCGGCCGGCCGCGCTCTCCGCTTCCTGGAGACGGGCGAGGAGCGCGCGAGGTGCGAGACCGGTGGTTCCCGCTAGGCATGCGTTGAGGAACGGGGGCTGCGCCTCGACGTACATGGGCCGCGTCTCATATGCGGAGGAGACGACCGCGTCGCAGATCACGGCACGCACGCGTTCGACCCCCGACCGCAGGTTCTCCAGCCGGTTTCCTAGGTTCGAGCCGAGGGCAACCGCGACCCGTGTTGAACCAGGACGATTTTCGAAGAAACGTATCTCCAACGTGGCTTTCCGAGCTGGGGCCCGAGCAGAACGCGGTCTGAAGACAAACAGAGAGCCTCCGTTACTCCGGAGGCTCTCTGCACTGTTGGTTCCTCAGCGCGATCCACAACCTGGATCGGCTGGAACAGTCTGGGCCGCGGACGTTACTCCTCGACTGCGATCCGCATGTCGTACACGACCGCTGTCGGAACACCGCCGACCTCTGCATCGAAGTCGTTCACTACCCACAGCCAGTCTCCGGCCGTACCGGCGCCCAAAACCGTGCCCGGGGGATCCTGGAAGACCCCCGAGAAGCAGGCGAAGGTGAACACGTTGGCCGAGTCGAAGCAGGTGAACTCGATACCGTCCAGATCCTTCGCCGGAGTCCAGCCAAGCGTGTACCGAACGGCGAAGTCGTCCGACAAAGTGTACCTGACGAAGTCGTACAGATCACCGGTTACCGCACCGTCTGCGAAGGTGCCGGAGTAGATGGCGGGAACCGAGATCACATTAGCCGTCTCGGGGATCTCGTTAGCCGGCTCGAAGGCCTTGATGTCGAAGGCGTTGTTCTGGTCCCACGTCGCCGCCTCGGACACGACCTCGCCCACCTGAACGACCAGGTCATAGTCGCCGCTCGTGCTGTACGTCGGCATTTGGGCCGTGATCTGGGTGTCGGAATCGACGGTGAACGAGCCGAGCATCAAGAGCTCCGGGCCGCTCGGGTTGCCGACCCTGACGACCGTCTCCCAGCCAGGTTCCACGAAGTTGCTTCCGGTGATGACGACGGTGGTAGCCCAGTCGCCGTTGTCTGGCGTGAGTGCAGTGATCACCGGCTGCTCCGGAGTCGCGCGAACGATGACCGTCAGATCGCTCTCCCAGTCCAAAGAACCGACACTGGTTTCCGCCGTTCCGCTCACAGTGGCCGTTCCGAGCGACACACCGGTAAGCCTGACAAACAGGCTTCGGATCGTCGTTCCGCCGACGTCCACGTCCCGCACCACCGCCTCAACGCTGACAATCGACGGATCCGAGGACACCGCGGTCAGGCCGAGAATGTCCTCCGGAAGCCTGTTCTGATTGCCGAGACCGTCCGTGCGATCCGCCTCGAAGCCGTCCAGGACCCAGAGTTCGACTTCTGCGATTCCACCGGGTGCGACGTTCGCCTCCGTGATCGGGTTCAAAGTCTTAACGGCTTCCTCCTCCGATATGAACGCCAGGAGGGCCGTCACCGGTAGGCCGGGGAGCACTTCGATCGGGACGCCGACCTCCCGCGTCAGGAAAGACTTCTTCCTGCCGAAATCGTCCAGAAACGCCGTTCCTTGCTCCACGTTCCCCGTCCATGCGACCAAGATCGTGGCCGTACCGGACGTCGTGGCGGTGGCCACGTTGCCCAACATACCAGGGTCGACCGTGAGGATCGTCGTCGTGTCCGAAGTGAACGTGAAGTCTCCCAATGCCACGTCGGTCGGAGTGGCTTCCGTCGAGTCGAGTGCGATCGCCCGCACCTCGATCGTCCCCGTCCCGGGCAACTTGATCGAGGCCGGGGCAACGAAGGCGACGGCATCCGGCACGACGATGACCTCTGTCGTGTCCGTCAGCCCGCTGCTGGTCGAGATGACGCAGTTTGTTCCCAGCGTGTTTCCTGCGGTCACAAGGAAAAAGCCGGGTGGCTTGACGGTGCCCGAGATATCAGCATCCGCCGGATCCGGCGCCACCGTGATGGCGCCACCCGTGCCGCAGTTACCCACTTCGGCCGTTACGTCATCGAACGTGGGCTCCGCACCATCGTTGAGGGCCGCGACCTCCAGCTGGCCGGTGCGGCCGGCCGGTATTAGCATGAACGACGGATTGGACCGGAGCTGAGTCGCGTCGCGGGTGTCGAAATCGAGCGGGTTTTCGTTGCAGGACCCCACAACAACCGCACTCAGCGCGACGAGACCAAGACCGATTATGCGGACAAAGCCAGCTTTCATGATGACCTCTCTCTCCCCTTTTTCTCAGCAGGGAATCGCCCCTCGGCGACCCCTCAGTTGCCCAGCGGCCGTATGCCGAAGTTGTCGCGAAGATCACGCATGGCGCTGCCGCCGGCTCTCCGCCACCAATCCGCCAGTGTGGTCTCTTCCGTGTCCGTGCTGTAGATCAGACGCCAGCCTTCGGCGCGGTTTTCCTGCACGAACAGGTATGCGAAGCCCGTGTCGTTGTAACGCCAGATCTCGTAGGGTGGCTCGCCGCCGAACGTCGTCGGCAAGCCGGCATCGGCGGGGAAATATTCGGCAATGCGAGTGTTCGGCTCGCCGTACCGAAGGTAGATCCGCCCACGATCCGTACGCCAAGGCTCCCGCTCCGTCGTCCCCACGTCCTCGCCGTACTTCATCCGGATCGTGCCAACGCGTTCGATGTACTCCTCGAAGAACTCGTTGTGGGGCGTGGAGCGATCCGGGTCCTGCCTGTGGAAGAAATCGGCCAGGTACCGTCGCATGGCGTCTGGCGGCAGCTCCTCGAACAGCCGTCGCTCCGTATCCGACAGGATCTGTGAGACGCCGCCGAACGTGGCCGCGAGCTCCTTGTCCGACAGGGAAGACAGATAGGCGCTCTGTGGACCCTCCGTCACCTCCAGGCTCGCCAGCTGCTCGTGGTCCACCATCCTGAACGGCGAGCTCACGGTCGGCGGCCCGCCCGGTTCCCCCTCGATCTGCATCGCCAGGGTGTAGTCGCCCGGCGGAAGCCCCACCAGCGACAGATGACCCGTGAACGGGCTGCCGCTGGCCGCGACCGAGACTGTCTTCTCCGGCGTGCGGTACACCACCCGCCCGTTCTCTCCCAGGACCTCCGCCGCGACCGCGACGGAGCGTTGCACGCCGCCTCGACCGTAGAGCTCTAAGTAGTAGTACAAGTCGGGTGCGTCGGGCAGCACTCTCGTACTGGATGCCGCCGCGATTCCGTATCCCGCATGCGTAACGGACCAGCCACCGTCCACGGCTTCCTCGCGCAGCGGCTCGACGCGGCTGGCCAGGAAGAGGTCCGACGCCACCGGGACTTCGGCGTATGCCTCGATCGGGACTCGGGCGGACACCCCCAGAGTCGGGGAGTCCGTCGCGTAGGCCCGGAGCTCGACTTCGTAGCGGCCCGGCTTGATCCCGAACTGCACTGCCTCGAGCAGCGCGACGCCCTCCACACGGTACGAATCCAGTGCGGCGCCCACCTCCCTCTCCCATCCCTCGCTGTAGAGCTGTGTGCCCGCCGCATCGAACACGGCCAGCTCGAACCTGTACGTATCGGTCGTGGCCGCCGAGAAGATGGACAGGGGAACGCTCACCAGACCATCCACTACGGTGAGGTCCGCGCTCTCCCACGTGCGGAGCAGCGTCACGTCGAGAGCGGAACCGGCGTCCTGCGCGGAAGCGGGGACCAGCCCCGTCCCCAGGATGACCGCCACGGCGCACACCACTCCCCCGAGCCCTCGAGGCCACCGAACGCCGGCCCGCCGCTCCGGGCTCGACCCCAACCCGCTCTCAGGCAAGCACATGCCCGTGATCGCTCTCCGTCGCATACGACCGAGGCTCACCTACTCAAAAAAGCTGAACGCAACGCTGAACGCGTCCACGCTGCCCAGCGCACCGAAGTGCCTATAGGTGTAGTCGAACTGCGCCCGATACCGGCCGGCGAACTTATAGAACAGGCCCCCACCCACATTCAGCCCGTCGAGGTTACTGTTCTCCGCGTTGAAGGCCGCGTCCAGATTCTCCTCGTCAGGCTGGAGCTGATACGAGCCGCGTAGAGCCGCCCCAATCGGATACTCAGCGCTCTCCCAGGCGAATTCCGCCCCGGCGCCAAACGTCGGGGACTGGTTGTTCGACTCCACGAACTCGGCCAGGATCGACAAGCGCGCAGTCTCGGTCGAGAGCGGATCATACGCCGCTCCCAGCCGTAACATTCGTGGCAACGGGAAGCCCGAGGTCTGCAGCTCCGAGACGGGCGGATCGAGCCGCTGGTCCGGAGGCGATCCGGCCCGTGTATCGAAATCCCGGAATTGAAGCGCATCTCCGCTATGGCTGAGGTCGCCGCCAAGATTCTGCACCACGAACGACAGGCGGATCGGCCGGCCGGCAAACTCGGTGTGGAAATTCGTTCCGAGGTCCACCGCCAGTGTGGTCGCCGACGCACCCCCCAGCGAACCCGTGGCCAGATCGTCGGTGATGAACTTCACCGTGACGCCCGCCGAGAAGCGGTCGATAAAAGCGTGCGCGAAGGAGACGCCGGCCACGACCTCATCGACGCCGTACGTCTCGCCCGACAGGTTTTCCGGATCGGCCTCCGTGAAGACCGGTTGGCCCGAGAAGCCGAACCGGCCCAGGAAGGCGCCGAAGCCGAAGTCCCCATCCCCGAAGGGGAAGGCGAGGCCCGCCCAGAAGTAGTCGGTGTCGGCGAAATACGGCATCACCGTCAACGCGACCTCGGGACCCTCCCCCATCGGAAGACCCGCCGCGTTGTAGTACAGGGCGTCCACCCCCTTCGCGATGGTCCCGTACGCTCCTCCCAGCGCCATGCCTCGGGCGCTGGAGCCCAGCTGGAGGAATTCCGCCGACGACCCGCCGAATGCCGTGTTGTCCGTCGGAATGAGCACCGGATTCTCGCCGTCCTGCGCCAAGAGGGCTCCGGGCAGCGCCACCACGAGCAGCAGGCCCGTCGCGAGTCTCAATAGCCGCATGAATACCTCCCAAGAGCTGGTCGTGATCCCCGGGGGGGGGCCGCCCCCCCCCCCGGGGTCTGTTTCGCTTAGTTCTGTCCGGCGAAGCTCACGATCGTGAACTTGCCCACGACCTCCTCACCGGACGGCGTGGAGATGTGGAAGAAGTAGACTCCGCTGGCCGCGAACTGGTTGTTGCGGTTGCGCAGGTCCCAAATCTCCCGGCCCCCGCCGGTATCATCGTCGTGGTTGAGGATCCGTACCAGGATCCCGGTTAGTGTGTAGATCCGGATCGTCGCCACGGTCGGCAGGTTGACGAACATGAGCTGCTTGTTCGTCGGCGAAAGATCCAGTGCGCTGGTTGCCAGATACGGATCCGGCACCGTGTGGACCTTGGTGAGATCGAGAGCGGTCGTGACCTCGGTCGGCGACTGGACCTGGAAGATGAGATTGAGCCCCGGGATGAGCATCGGCCGCTCGCCTCCCTCTGTGAATCCCTCCAGATCTTGCCTGCCGGTGCAGCTTGACAGGTTGCAGGTATAGTCGCTGTCGTACACGTAGCCGGACGGATCTTCAAGGTCAAAAGTGGCGCTCGACGACCTCACGTAGCCGCTGTAGGTGCGCAGCGTCCACACCGCATCGCCCGGCAGCGCGCTCATTTCGAAGATATACCGCTCACCGTTGATATACAGGCCGAAACCGGTTCCGGTCTGGGTGAAGGTCGTGGTTCCGAACGACTGGTCCATGCCCTCCGTGCTGGTCGCAACCAGGGAAGGTTGCTGCACGAGATCCACTGCAGGACCGACCGGTGTCCAGGCCCCGCCGCCCGCCCCATCGCAGTTCCCGCCACCAATAGTGGGAATGATGTCGATGATCGGGTCCAGGTAGTTAAAGTCGTTCCAGTCGATCAGGCCGTTCCCGTTCGCATCCTGCGTCAGGAAGCCATAGCTGGCCCTGACCTTGGGCGAGAACAGGACCGGCACGTGGTGCACTATGTCCCGCACCTCGCTGACCTGCCCGCCGCTCCAGGTGAACCGGACGTCGGCTGCCCGTCCCATCTTGGCCATGGCCCGTGAGAAGCACTGCTTCTCGAACCCGATCGAGGTATTAGAGGGCGCCGATCCGCCTGGGAACAGCGGCGTGTGACTGATCGGTGCGAATACCGTGTCCACGTTCTCCAGGTGCCCCACGCGCATGAAGCGCGCCGGATCCGGGAACACCTCGGCGGTGCCGTCGAACCAGCGCGAGCCCCCGTGGCGGGCGTTGGGATCGGCGCCCGAGCTGCCGCTTCGCCGGTTCTGCGGTCCTTCAGCGGAGCTGTTGTTGATCTGCTCCATGAAGGCCCCGATGGCAGTGGCGTTCCCCGAAGTCTGGGCGCCGCCGTCGCTCGGGATGCCGAAATCGACAAGCGCCTCCTCGGAGAATGGCACCTCCGATGCGAGAATCGTGAGGTTGCGAGTGTCCTCGATAGGTTCGCCGAAACGATACCAGTGGGGGTTATAGACGGTGAAGATCTCCTGGGTCTCGACTCCGTCGACGTTAACCGTCAGGTGGAGCTGGACGCATACGCCGAACGGGTCGCCACCCCGAGGGCAGTTCGCCGTGGCAGGCCCCGGAGTCCCCTGCGCGCCCGGGTCATATACCGGGACGACGCTGTCGATCCGCACGTTGCGCGCGAACTGCGGGAACAGGCGCTCCGCGAGCGGAACGAAGCTGAGCTCGACCGCGTTGGTCGGAGGGAACGGTCCGTTGAAGGTGCCCTCCTCAGGGTCGATCTGCGGGAGCGGCACGTTCGGATTCAGAGGCTCGCCGTCGTCCCCCGTGATCTTGATCTCGAACTGCGCCAGCGACACCTCCGGCGAGGTACTCCGCGGCACCACGCTCTTCGCGTCCTTCACCGACTCCAGCGTTGCAGGCGCCGAGGCGGCCGAATTCACGTCGAACGCCGTCACCGAGTAGAAATAGGTGAAATTGTTCAGCAGGCCTTCGTCATTGAACCCGAACGGCACTCCCGTATCAGCCAGCGGCGGAAATCCGGCGCTGACCAGCACCGTGTCGATGCTGAGCGCGATCGGGCGCAGATCGACCGCGCGCGCGACGCCCTGACCCGGATCGAGTCCGCCGTTGTTGAACAGTAACGGCACGGTGACGTTCGCGACCGGTTCGACAGAAGGACCCAGGTTCCTTTCTATCCACGTACCTGGAAAGGCCACGGGGCACAGATCGCCCGCCGAGAACCCTACGACTGGCACCGTGTCCCCGGCGGGGGTGATCGTCCGCACCGCGTCGATGTCGGGAAACGCATCCACCGGGGGAGTAGCGACATCACTATCGTCGTCGATGAGCGCGTCGAAGTCCTCGTCCGGGCGCACGGTCTCGCAGGTGAAATCGCGGAACCTGGTGTCGGCGTAATCGAACTGGACGACCAGCTCGAGGGCCGCGGGGTCCGTGCCGCGGTAGATTCGATAGCCCTCCACGTCGTTGCTGCGATAGTTCGGGTTGAACAGCGCGCTGGCCGCGTCGGAGGCGACCACGAAGAACGGATCTCCGTCCGTCTCGGTGATGGTCCTGTCCCACATGACGGTGACCACACCGTCTCCCTCAACCAGCCAGAACAGCGGCGACGACGGCGCGAACGGCAGGAGGAACTTGCTGTCGAACACCGTCTGCGCGATGAGAGCCTTGTCGAGGAGGCTGCCCGGCACGACGTTGACATCGAACTGGTCGAGCTTGTTCCGCGGGCTCTCCACATTGGAGGCCGGCGGCGGGCCCGTGTACTGGAACCAGCCGCTCGCCTTCTCGATCGGCAGCACCGCGTTGGCCGCCGCCGTGCGCACGACCGTGCAGTTCCCCTCGTTGACGTCGCACCCGCGCGCGCTCCCGAACCCGGGATGGAAGGAGGGGACCCCCGGCGGGTTCGCGTTGGCGCTCGACTGGTTCGCCAGGATCCCCGAGGGCGAGCCGTCCGGCAGCGTGGCCACCGTGGCCGCCACTATGTACGCCACCACGATCGTTCCCGTCTCACCCGGAGCCAGTGCGAACGGACCCGAGGCCTGGTAGAACCTCGTGTCCGCCGCCTGCTGGAACACGAAGCACACGGAACGTTCCGAGGTCGCCGGATCGCCCGAGGCGATCTCCGGCTCCACGTTACAGGGCGGATCCCCCTGCGATGGATCGAGCTGCCCCGACAGATAGCGCCACAGCTGCTCGTCACCGAGCGGGTCGATGAACTGCGCCCCGGTTGAACTCGGGTTCTGCGTGTTCGAGAACAGCGTGAGGCCGACCTCTTCTCCCGTCGCCGGGTCGATGGGACTCTTCAGGTACTTCACGCCCACGATTCCGGGGGCGGTGGTGAAGAACGGCGGGAAGAACAGATCCGGCGGAAACACCATCTCCGGCCGGTTGAAGGACCCGACGTAGGAGATACCCACGTCGAACGGGAGGATGGCGGTCGAGAAGTTGTCGATGGCGTCCGCTCCCACGTCCATGTCGGTGGAGAACGACGCGTACATCTCTTCGATCGTCCAGCCCCCGTCGGGCAGAACGTTGTCGCCTCCGAAGAACTGCACCTCGTTCGGCCCCTGGAAGTCCGGATCCGCGGTCGCGTTCTCGAACTCGTAGACGAAGTAGATGACGGACTCGTTTCCGGACGGGAAGTTCCACGCCAGGCTACGCTGTGTCACCCGGATTCCCATCGGGTGCTTCCGCTCGGCGTTCCGGGTGGGGTCCCCGTCCCAGTAACGGGTCCAGGAGTCCTGCTGGGACGCCGACCGCGCCCCGAGGCCGCCTTCGGCCTGCGTCAGGACGTCGGCGAACAGGAGCTCGTCCGTGACCCGAGCCTCTGACGGCCAGTCCGCCAGGTCGTCCGGGTTCTGGGAGTCGAACAGGCTGGTGAGGGGCGCGCTGTGCTGCTGGTTGCCGCGGGCATCGAAGATGTACGCGGCCACCGTGTCGTTCGCCCACGGGCCGCCCTGATCCCCCGGGATGATCCCTGCCATCTGCAGGCCCGTATTGAAGATGTACGCATCCACCGATCCCGCCGGCCAGAAGCCGCCGGCGCCCGTCGGGCTGTTGAACACGTCCGTGCAGACGTTCCCCTGGTTGTCCATCCCGCATTGCAGCAGGTTGGCGGTGAGCACCGCCGTCGGACCCGCAAACAGCGAGAAGGACGCGCGCCTTCGGGCACGCTCGCCTTCCGGGGTCCGGTCACCGAACGCTGTCGTGCCTGCCGCGAGCAGCATCCCCACCAGCATACCGCTCCACAGAGCGCGCTGGCCAAGCCGTGCAAACATTGTGTGATTCATTGCCTCTCCTGGTCTTTCGGCAAGGGCAGGGGACGGCGGTCGCCCGCCGTCCCTTGCCACCCCGCTTGAACCGCACGAGACACTTCTATCTCCGATACGGCCTAGAATGAGACTCGCAGGCCTAACCTCAGCACCTGGTTGGAGATCGAGAACTGTGGCACGTCGAAGGCCACGTCGTAGCGCTGGCCGAATGCCGTCCTCTGCTCCTCTTCGGTGAAGATTCCGTCTCCGTCCCCCCACCGCTGCTCGGCCCGCAGAAGCATGTAGGTGTTGAAATCGGTCTCGGGGCTCTCTGCCGCGATATCGAAATCATCGATTTCCCCGTCGCCGTCGAGCCTGGGATCGCCCAGTGCGTCCGCGAGGAACTTCTCTCGGTGCAGCTCGTTGATCGGATTCCCAGTCTCGAGGAACACCGTCTCGGTATTGGTGAAGTCGAACGGGTTCCTCCAGTCGGCGAACAGCTGCCAATTGACTCCGGCGGCCTCGAACGCCTTGGTGATCCTCACGTCGAAGGTCTTCGACCACCCGGTCTGCAGCGCGCCGAGCGACGTCACGGGCCTGCCCGAAAGACCGCCGCGGCTGGGCGGACCGGTCTGACCCTCGCCGATGTTGTTCAGCTTCGTGAACGGCAGGCCGCTGCGGAACGATCCGGTCGCGAACACTCCGAACTCCTGGAAGATGGCTCCCACCACCGTTCCTTCCATGAAGTCGGCCGGGAAGAGCAGGCTGAATCCGACCCCGATGCTGTGCCTGCGGCTCTGCTCGAGCGGCAGGAGCACCTTCGGCGGGTTGTCGGGCTCTCCGGTGATCGCCGAGATGTTCGATACGTTGCGGAGGATCAGGTCTACGAAAGCCTGCGGATCGGATCCGGTTCCCTTCGCGTCCAGGAAGCTGTACGCCAGGCTACCCTGGAACAGGTTGCCGATCGCCTTGTCCACCTTCACCTCGAAGCCGTTCGTCTCGACGAAGTCGTCGTTCGCGGCCACGTTGAGGAAAAAGATCTGCCCCGGATTCGTCGGATCCTCGAACGGGAGCCTCCGGTACGTGAGTCCCGCCCGCTGCTTCTTGTTGAAGGCCGCGATGTCGACGACCAGGTCCTGCCCGATGAGCTGGCGGTAGCCGAACTCGAAGGCGCGCGTGCTCGGAAGGTTCACATCGCGGGCGAACTCAGTGTTCGTGTTGGAGTTCCCGCTGCGCAGATCGTTGTTCGTGTTGTTCAGGAAGCTGCCGGTCTGTGCGGCGGCCGTTCCGGTCGCGCCCAGCCCGAAAGTGCCCACCGCCGTGAAGAAGGCCGGCGTCTGCACGAAGCGGCCGTAGCTGAGCCGGAACGTCGACGTCGGCGTGACCGGGAAGCTGACCCCCATCCGCGGACTCCACTCGCTCTTCGTCTCGCCCTCGATGAAGTTGCTCTTGCACGGAGCGCTCGGATCAGCCGACTCCGGTCCGCACGCGTTGAGCGGTACCAGGTTGCCCTCGGTGTCGAGCCTCACGAAGCCCGCCTTGAGGCTGTCCGGAACGTTGTTCACGAACCCGGGAGTGCGCGGGTACGAGACCTTCGGATCCAGGTAGTCCCACCTGACTCCCGCCTCGAGAACGAGGTCGCCGATGTCGAAGCGGTCCTGGAAGAACGCCCCGGCACGGATCGGCTTGGCCCGCTCCGGAAGCACGGTCCGATCGAAGGCCGGAATGACGGAGCTCCACAGATCGAAATCCTGGTACTCCGCCCCCGCCTTCACCCGGTTGAAGCGACCGATCTGCCAGTCCACCGTACCCCGGAGCTGGAGGCGGTCCTCGTGCGTCACCCGCAGGGCCTCGTTGCCTATACCGACGAAATCGAACCCGGTGCGCCACCCGTAGGGGTTGAACCGCACGTTGTCTTGAACGCCCGCCAGGGCCTGCGCGTTGCTGAGATCATCGCGGCTCCCGAAGACCTGGAACTCCTCGGCCGGGATCGCACCGCTCCGCACGGCGTTGATGAACTCATCGCTGGGCTGGAACGGGTTGAGCCCGACGACCTTATACTGGTCTTCGTCGACGAGGAAATCCTGACTGCTGAAGCTGAACCCGAGGAACGGATTGCGGTTATCCAGCGACCACTGGGGATCCAGCAGGCCCTCCCACCGGCGATCCGTCTGGTAGCTGGCCCGCAGGTCGAGCGCGAGCTGCTGCTCCGGCGTCTGAATCAGCGCCAGATAGGTCCCGAGGGTAACGACGTTGCGGATCGCGAGGTCACCGTCGGCCCGCTCGACGTTGTACAGGTTCACGACCCCGCCGCCCCGCCCGTAGTCCTGGTCCCGGTTTCGGGTGTAGGCCAAGTTGATCCGGGAACCGCGAGGCAGTTGATAGTTCAGGTTGCCCGTTAACAGATACTGGTCCCTGAAATTGAACGGAGTGGTGCGGCCGTTGGCCCATGGGACGAACGCCGGTGCCGCCATGTCGACGAAATCCTGGCCGCCGTCCGCGGTGGAGGTGCGGGGCACGGCGAACACCGCCGGCTGGCCCGCCTCACAAAGCCCTGCAAACTGCGGGTCTCCGGGACAGGTGTCGATCCCGTTGATGACAAAGCGCTCCGGCGACTGGTCGTTGATGAACTCGTCCTGCCCCTGCGCCGTTCCGGCCAGGAAGAAGCCCAGCTGACCGTAGATCGGCCCGCCCACCGACCCTTCCAGCCGGTTGAAGTTCGTCCGATAGGAATTCGGCGCTAGCTGGTCGGTCATGGCTTCGAGGGATCCGGTGTACCGAGGCCCCCCCCTGCGCGTCACGAAGCTCACCACGCCGCCCTGTGCCTCGCCGAACTCGGCGCTGAACGCCCCCACCACGATGTCGACCTGCTCGAGCGCGTTGGTGGGAACGTTGACGTTCATAGCGAGAGCCGTGCCGAAGGCGCGCACGAGAACCCCGTCGATGAACACGGCTTCCTCGTTCGGCCGGCCGCCTCGAATCGTGATCTCCCCGTCCGCCGCCGTGATCACGCCCGGCGCGAACTGGATGATGGAGGCGGCGTTGTCGAGCGGCAGCTGATCGATCGCCTCACCCTGGACGATCGACTTCGAGCCAACCTGGTCGCGCGGCACCAGTGGGTTCCGCTCGCCCTCCACCGTGATCGCCTCGAGCTCGACCGCTGTCGCCTCGAGCTCGAAGTTCAACGTGGTGGTGAACCCGGCCAGGATTCGCTCGTCCTCGATCACCAACGTCCGGTAGCCGATGAACTGGGCTCGAGCCGACTGCAAACCCGCCGGCACTTCGTTGATGAAGTAGAACCCCTGGTCGTTGGTCAGGTTACCCAGCGTCGACTCATCGACCGTGACCTGTCCGCCCGCAATCGGCGCACCCGTCGCCGCGTCGGTGACACGACCCTGGATCTTTCCCGTACTCGCCTGCCCGAGCAGCGGAGCCACCGTGAACAGAGTCAGCCCAGCCGCGGTCAAGCCCGAACGAAATGCCCCTCTCAACCAATCAAGCAGCATGGATCACCCTCCTAAAGGGCAGCAGGAGAATCGCCGATCCGAAAGGACACCCCACCTGGAGCGGGACGTACCCTCACCGTCCTTCGCCCGAAAGTGGTATCCCGGTCGGCAAAACGTGAAGGAGCTAGGAATATCGGAGGCCACCCATCGGCCTCCTGGGTTACGAACGAAGTGTGAGCCGATAATGCCTTCCCCCCTGTCTCAAGGTACAGGTGGCGGAGACGCCGATAACGAAGGTATCCTCGTCGAAGCGAGCTCTTATTCTCTATAAAGACATTGCGTGCCCGAAAGCGCGCCGGTCGATCCTGCCGCATTCCGGCTCCAGCGAGCCGTGATGCCAAGGGGCCAGGGGGGGTCCGGTGGGCGGCCCTTGATCATCGTCCCTCGGAGGACCCGCAATCCCATCCTCCAGGGACTCCAACTTTACGATGGAACCGTAGGGCTGTCAATACCTTCCGGTTCGTCCCCCCGGGGTGCGGAATCGGCCCCCTGCAAGGCCCGGTGTCATCCGCGGTCGAGGCACCGGAAAAGCTGAGGCCCCGCGGTTCGCCTGTCAACCTCGGCCGGCTCCCCCTGTGTGTTTCGAGGGGCAACTCGTCGGGTCGCTGGCGGGCTGTATGACGAGCCGCAGGAACCTCCGCTTTCCTCTCTGCATAACGTAC
>JBDHAF010000090.1:0-14095 GCA_039588255.1 Gemmatimonadota bacterium
TCTCGTTACGGTGAGCCTGCCCACCTGGAACACCCCACCGAAGCTACTCGAGCGAGCTGTCGCCAGCATCCTCAACGGGAAGCACCGGAACGTCCGCGTCGTCTGTATCAGCGACGGGGAGGACTCCCCTGGGTGGGAGAAAATCAGTCCCGAGTTGAGGGACGACCCACGCTTGGTTTGCATCGCGTCCCCTCGGAACATGGGGCCGTATTTCAATCACGATGTCGTCTTGCGAGCTGCGGCGGGTCCACTCTTTGCCGTCCAAGACAGCGACGACGAGAGCGACCCGGATCGGTTCCGCCTTCAGTTGACGACCATGCACCACCAGTGCGCGGAGGCTGTGCACACTCCCGTGATTCAGGCCGAAGGGGAGACGCGCCGGACCATCCAGGGTTCGGCCAAGAGTTCGACCGACTACAAGCACCACGCCGACCACTTTGGGCTCTACAGCGTCAACGCGCTCCTTGCCCTCGGTGGCTACCATGCTGGCTTCCGCGTCGGCTACGACACGGCGATCACGTCGTACCTCAACCTCTTGGCGCCCACTCGCATGACACCCAAGGCTCTGTACACGCGGTACGCCCGGCCGGGGTCCCTCACCGCTTCCGAGGCAACGGGGCACCGCAGCAACGCCCGCGCCCAGGCCAGGCGAGCGCTCAGGCTTCTATGGGACGAGGCCCTCGCGCAGACGAGTCGCTCTCGACGTAACGGAGCCGACGCGATCAAGGCCGAGGCCCAAGAGCGCGCCCGTAAACACGGCGACCCCCAGTTGCGCGCGGCGCTGGTGAAGGAAACGAAGGAGGCTCTCGCCCGGGTTGAGTTGGAGCCGCCGCGGATCCACGGCGACCTCCTCACCCGCGTGGCCTCCAGTGCGCGCACGAGCCAGTGGTCGATCAGCGCGGAGTTGTCGGTGAGGTTGTACCGACACTGCGAGGCCAAGCGCCCACGGATCATTTTGGACGTGGGCAGCGGTGCCTCCACCGCCGTCCTCGCCTTGTATGCGGCGCGGTACGGCGCTCGCTTGATCAGCCTGGAGCACGACGAAGGGTGGCACCGGAAGACCGGCGCGATCCTCCAGCGCATGGGCTTGCGTGCACATGCGCAACTCGTCCATGCGCCACTGAAGATGCACAGTGGGTCGCTCTGGTACGACGCGCGCCTGGGTGGCCTCCTGGGTGACGACAAGATCGATCTCGTTTTCATCGACGGGCCGCCGGAAAAAGTTGGCGCGCGCGGTGACGCCATGCAACGGGTCCTTCCTCACCTGCGCGACGGCACGGCGGTGTGGCTGCACGACGGCAAGCGGCCCCAGGAGCGAGCTGCGGTCGAGGCCTGGAAGAAGCTGGTCACGGTTCGCAGTTGCGAGCTCGACGTAAAGGCGGACCAGCGCGGGACCTTCATGCTTGAGGTCGCTCCGTGAGCAGGGTGATCACCATCCTCACGGGTGGTCGCCCTGTGCTTCTCGCGGACACCGTGGCCTCGCTGGCCGCGAAGGCCCCCGGGTTCGTCGAGTCGGCACGGGTGGTGGCGCTCGTAAACGGCAAGGACGACCGTGCAGCCAAGATCCTCGCCGACCTGGGGTGGGTCGACACCATCCTGCGCCACAACGGTCCCATGCTTCCCATCGGTGCTGCGATCTCCCGTCTCATGGGAGCCGCGCAGATAGGGGACGGGGACACCCTTTTCCACCTGGAGGACGACTGGCGCTGCGTCAACTCGGGCTGGCTGCAGAAGGCTGAGTGGATCTTGAGGCGCCATCCCAAGGTGGGCCAGGTACGACTGCGCAAGTGGCTTCCCACGTCCACCCCCGGCGCCGTCTCCCGCTACCACATGGTCACGCGCAAGGTCCTCGACTGGAAGAAGCATCGCTCCACATCGCCGCCTCCGTTCAGGTACATGGTCGCCCGAGCCCATTTTACCTTCAACCCGACACTGACTCGAGGCCGCGCCGTCAAACGCATCTACCCGTGCACGTCTGAAATGGATGCTGCGAGCCACTTTCACGGCACCAAGTTGCTCGCCGCCCAGTTGCTCCCTGGGGCCTTTTCCCACACCGGCGGTGACGGTCGTAGCATGCGGGCGAAAACGGGGTCCCGGTGAAGCAGCGGCGCCTCGCGTTCTGGAGCTGGCTCAACCACTGGCCGTGGCAGAGGCGCGGGCCCGAGGGCGAGGAGTGGACCGCCCGCCGCTTCGATCTCTGGAAGCGCACCGCCCTGCGCTCGCTCCAGGACCAGTCGGTGAGTGATTGGCGGTACGCCCTGATCTGCAGCCCGGAGCAGCGCGAGTTGACGCGCGCCTTTGAGGTCGCCGACAAGCGGGTCACCATCGTCCATGGTGGGGAGGAACGGAGTTGGCGCGCGTGCCTTCCCCCTGCCCCCGTCTACGTGGTCGCCCGCCTGGACAGCGACGACAGGTACCACCCCCAAGCCGGATCGATCCTCCTTCGCCCCACGTCGGGCCGGGTCGGTAGTTGGCTGCAGTTCAACTCGGGCTACGCATGGGACGAGGAGGCCGCGCGTCTTTACGCCTGGAATCAGCCGAGTTCTCCTTTCTACGCTCAGGTCGTCAAGGGCAACGAGTTCCGACGGGCTGTCCGAGTACAGAGACCGCGCCACACGGAGCCCGTGCTCAGCGGGGCTCGGCGGCTGCCTCCAGGGCGTTTTGTGGTGACCCTCCACGGAGCGAACACCAGCACGTCGCTTCGCACCGAGACCCTGGGCGCTGAGATACTCGGCGAACGCAGAGAGGCTGTCGTGGAGGCCTTCGGGCTGCTGCGGTAGACTCGCACCGTGGCCGACTCAATGACCCGGTGGGCCGAGGCCCACCGAAGAAAGCGCAAGGAGAGAAAAGCGCTGAAGAAGCGCGCCACGCAGCCCAACCGGCGCCACCGCGTCGATACGGGACCCCTCGACTGCGGGATTGTGACCCCGGTGTTCGCGGAGGGAGGCACCGAGCGGTGGGCCGCTGACCTCGTGGAGTCGACGCCCCCGTTCATTCGATGGCGCACCATCTGCATCCTCGATCCGAAGGTCGCCTACGGAAACCTCGAGCCACTCAAGAAGCGCGGGGTCAAGATCGTCCACGGTTTTGCGGCCGCCAGGAAGATGGCCGACGAACTCGACGTCATGGTGGGGTGGGGAACCGTCTGCACGAGATTTTGGAGCCGCGCATCCAAGGCCCGCCTGGTGGTCGTGGCCCATGGCGACGGCGCCAGCTCCTTCACGCGTTCGATCATGCAGGCGAACAGGACCGCGCACCTTCACGTCTGCTGCAGTCGCGCGTCCCTCCCCTGCATCCCGTCGGGCGTCCAGCATCGCGTGATCTGCAACGCGGTCAATGCGGGGCGCCTGGCACCGACGGTGCCGCGGGGCTCCTTTCGGTCCCATTTGCGGATCGCGCCTGCGAAGAAGCTGCTCGGTTTCGTGGGGCGCCTGTCGTGGGAGAAGAACCCATACGCAGCTGTCGCAGCCGTCGCCGCGATGCCACCCGAGTGGGTGCTCGTGATCGTGGGCGGCGGCGACGAGCTCCCGCTCGTGAGGCGGTTCGCGGCCAAGCGTGGGGTGGCGTCTCGGGTGCGCTTCGTCGGCGTGCGCCGCGACGTCGGGAACGTCATGCAGGACCTAGACGCCCTGATCGTCCCGTCCACCCAGGAGGGCTTCGGGTACGTGATCGCCGAGGGGTGGGCATCGGGCATCCCGGTGTTCTCGACGCGGGTGGGCGCCGCTGCACTCTGGCCGGACTGCGTGCACGAGATCCCCAACCGGGTCCCGCCTGGGCAACAGCGAGGGGACGGCGGGATCCAGCGCCTGGTGAGGCGTCAGCCAGTGTTCCAGGTGGCGGCCAACACCATTCTGAAAGTGGTGGGCACGCCCCTGGCCCAGAAGAAGATCCAGAATGGGCTCAGCGTCACGGAGCACGCGTTGAGTCTTCGGCGGTTCGGCACCGACTGGGCCGCAGCTCTTGCCTCGACAGTTGGACACATCGCATCGAAGGAGCATCTGAAATGAAACACGGTGGACTCGACGAGCTACGCAACAAGTGGGACGCGGTATCCCGGCTTCCCGATCAGCGCGCCGCCCAGAAGAAGGTGGCCCACGTCGGCGACGGCGAGACCTTCTCGGACAGCGGGAAGCGGGCGTTTGCCATCTTCCAAGAGCAGGTCCACTGCAACCCCAAGTTGTCGCTGCTGGAGTTTGGCTGCGGCCTTGGTCGAGTGACGCGCTTCCTTGCGGGCCAGTTCGCCCATGTGTATGCGGTGGACATCGCACCAGGAATGGTCAAGGCGGTCGACGATCTCCTGCTGGACGACACCACCGCGGTGTGCAGTGGCGGAGGGGACCTCGCAGCCAAGGGGGTTCCCCTCGTGGACATCGTCTACTCGGACTCCGTGCTCCTGCACAACCGCAAAGACGACGTGCGCAAGTTCTGGCCCTCGGTCATGGCTCGACTGCGGCCAGGTGGGCTCGCCTACTTTCAGGTCCCCTGCTACGAGGTCGGGCACGAGCCAGACGGATGGATCGACGTCGGCGTCTGGACCAGGCCTGAGTTGATGGAACTCGCTCGGCTCTCTGGATGCGTGGCCGGGAAGGTGTGGGTCAACCCCGGCAAGTTCAGTTACGAGAACATTGGCCCCGTCCACCACAAACTCCACGTCTTCAGCAAAAAGTAGGTCTCCATGCACTTTGTCGTAACCGGTTGCAGTCGCTCGGGCACGGGCTACGCGTCCAAGGTCCTCACAGCCGCGGGTGTGCCGTGCGGACACGAGCGCGTGTTCCGGCCCAAGACCGGGCGCATGGAATGGGGATCTTTGGTGGCCGACTCCAGTTGGCTCGCGGTTCCATACCTCCGCAACATCGTCAGTCACGGGTACCGCGTCTACCACCAAGTACGAAACCCGCTGGAGGTTCTGCGCTCGCACCTGGGGATCAAGTTCTTCGCTCGCCCGCGGTCGTGGTGCGAGAAGGAGCCCTACCTGCACACGGTGTGGCGCTTCGACAAGAGCGTCTTTGCGTTCGACGATGCGATGCGCCGCTCCATGATGTTCTGGCTGCGGTGGAACGAGGCCGCCGAGGTCTTCGCGCGACAGCGCTGGAAGGTCGAGGACGTGAACGCCGACCTCCTGCGCGACGTGTGCAAGGACGCCGGGGAGCCTCTGTCGAGGCGAGCTGCGGAGCACGCCTGCGCCACGGTGAGCAAGCGCTACAACCACAAGGGTCGCCACGAAGGCGTCACCTGGGCCCAGGTGCCCCAGGGCAGACTGGGGGACCTCTTCCGGGGAATGGCGGAGCGCTATGGGTACTCTGTCGGCTAGCGATTCGTGTGTCCTCGACTGGGAGAGCCGGCTCCGCCCCCTCCACAAGCGGTGGGTTGAGGGAGGCCGCAACGAGGGGATGGCAGCATCGCTCCAGACGTGCGCGCGACTCTGCTGCCTCGCGGCCTCGCGCGACGTGCCGATCCTGGAACTGGGCTCGGGGTTCAGCAGTGCCGCGTTGCGCTCGGTCGGAGATCTCCGCCTCGTCACGGTGGACGATAACCTTGCCTGGCTCGAGGAGACCGGGCGCTTCTTGGATGCCGAGGGGCTCCCGCGCGGCGTCCTCACCACGGACCTTCCCCGCGCGACGTTCGGCCTGGTCTTCTACGACCTGGGCAACATGCAGACCCGGCATCGGTACTTGGAGTACGCGGTGGCCCGGGTCGCTCGCGCCGGATACATCGTCTTGGACGACGTGCATTTTGAGGCCTACGGCCGAGCGGCCGAGCGGGCCGTGGCCTCGTTCAACGTAGACCTGGAAGCGAGCGCGCGGACGCTCGACCGTTTCGGCCGCAGAGCCCTGGTCGCTCGACGCCCCTGAGTCACTCGCACTTGAATCCGACACACTGCCCGTCGCAGCAGTCGGCCGTCTTCGTGCAACTCTGGTCGACCTCCGCGCACGCCTCGGGCTCCAACTCCCATAGGCAGAGCCCCCCGGTGAAGCCGTTGTTGTAGTGCGTGTTGGTGCAGAACATTTCGTCCGGGCAGACGAGCTCGCCGGAGCAGTTCAGGAGGCAGACCTTCGACGGCGTGCACACTGCGTCGGCGTCGCCCGTCGTCGGTTGCGGGCACTGTAGGTTGGACTCGCAGGCGCGCGTGCACACGCCGCGGCCGTAGTCGTCGACGACGCAGAGAGGGGCAGCCTCGTCGCAGTCCTGCTCGGTGGCGCAGGGGTCCCACGGCTCGACGCCAGGGAGGTCAGGCGGGGTCCCGGTCTCCGTTGAACTGGTGTCGTCCCCGCTGGTGGTCGACTCGTCGGAGCCCGTGGACTCGGCGGTTCCTGTCGAATCGCCCGTGTCGGAGCTGCTGGTATCGGACCCGGTGGATCCTGGGTTGTCGTTGCCTGCGGGGTCCTCAAAACACGAGGACAAGAGCAGGAGGAGTGCGAGCTTGGGCAAACGGCGCATCTGGTTGATCTGGCACGGGTCGGGGTCCCACACAAGGACCTAACCAGATAGGCGCGCAGGGGTCCCCTTCGTGTAGGATTCGGGGGATGGGAAAGCCCCGACGACGCAGCGCTGCCGAGTTCGCAGGGCGCCAGGTTGCCGTCGCGCTCAACCTTCATAGGTGCAAGGTCGGGCAGCCCAAGGAGGAGGGCGAGGCCTGCTTCTCGATCCGCGCGAAGCCGTCGAGTGGGAGCAAGGTCCTCGGCTACGTTCCCGAGGTCTGGCTCGAGGACGTGTCCTTCTTCGTTCGCCCTGCCGGTGTCGAGAGGATCCAGGAAAGCGGCGTCCGTAACGTCTGCTGCTACGTCGTCGGGACCGTGATCTCGGCGCGCTCGCCCAAGGTGACGAAGAAGAACGGATGGTCGACGGTGCGCCTGGACGCCTTCGGTGACGGTTGCTTTTACCGGGCGACGACGGGCAGCTGCGTCCGCGCTGCCAAGTACGCCAGGGTGCGGGACCGGAAGATCGAGGCCTTTGGCGTTCGCAACGGAGAGCCCGTCACGAGCCAACGGGAGTTGTCGCGCGTCGAGAACCCCGCGCTCGCCGTCCTCGGCCCAGAGCGCCAGGTGTGGACCGGCGAAATGGGGGGCACGAACTACAAGGTAGCCTCTGCCGCGGAGACAGCTCGGGCGATCCACTGGGCACTCAGGGAGCACCCCGGCGCGGTGATCGTCGACGGGAGCGACGACTGGAACGCCCCCGACCACGCAAGGCCCGCCCTGCTCGTGCGCCGCTACGGGATCGCGCCCCTCGCGTGGTGGCACACAGGCACCAGCGGCCAAGAGCACACCGGCGTGATCCTCTCGGCCTCGCAGTGGGCAGCGTTTCGGCGCGCCTACACCCGCGAGTGGGGCTTTCCGCCCGACAACTGCCCCGCCGGCCCGCCACCCCTGAAGCGCCCGGAGTGCGGCTGCTACTCGGGGGAAGGCCTCGCCATCTACCGGTTTTGACGGATGGCCTCGTCGCAGTGGTAGGATTGGCGGGCGATGGCAGCCACAGCAACCATTCTCGGAGGGATCGCTCTCGGCGGCGCGGCACTCGGCGGTCTCCTGGTAGCGGTCGACCCGCTCAAGGCTCGGACCCCCCCTCTCGCGCCGGCCGACGACGACGATCCTCAGTTCGCTGCCAACGCCCTGGCGATGCTCGGCTACAGCGGCGAGAACGCGACGGCGCACTTTCAAGAGGACGTCAACCAGACCCGCGAGTGGCACCGCGCTCTCTCCGAGGGCAACGAGCGCCAGCCGCCCAACGAGCTCGGGTACACGCACGTTCCCGCGGCGCTCCAGCGCATGACGCCGGTTCCCGACTTGGCCGTAAACGGGGCCCTCGACGCGCCGACCCGCGACGCGGTGGCTGAGGTCGTGGAGGCCGTTGTCTTCGCGTCGGGTAACGAGTGCGTCACCGAGGCTGGCCACAGCATCGAGGCCGACGCTCACGCATGCCTGGACGCCTGGCGCCACGCGTACACCTATGCCGAGGCCGCGAACGCAGCGGGGGGCGCCGCCATCACCCTGAGCGCGACGGTCGTGCCCCAGGACGAGTGGGGTCAGCCTCCGGTGAACGTGATGCAGGCCGAGGGGCAGAACGGTCCCTTCTTGTGGCGCACCTACAAGGACAACACCGGGCAGTTCAATCAGCTCTACTATTTCGTCACCTGGCGCCAGGGGTACGAGCCCGCGCAGGGGCCCTTCCCTTCGGCCCAGGCCGCGGCGGCGGGGGCGGCCTCCTACATGGCGGGGCAACTCAACGGCAACGGCGCCAAGTTCGACGTCGGGGGGTAGACCGGCGTGAGTCCAGAGGACCACGCGCGTGAGTTGATCGCGGAGAGTTCGGACTACCTCGTCGGAGAGGGGAGCCGACAGGGCGTGCCGGTAGGCTTCACCTGGGCCTCACTGATCATCGAGGACCGCGAAGACTTGGACCAGTTGGCGTGGGAACGCGCGAACGGAAAGGCGATGGCTCAGATCCTCGAGGGTTCTCACGAGGATGCCGAGTACAGCACCGTGGCCGGGATCTTGGTTGTTCGCGTACTGGACGAAGAGGGGAACGTGACCCCCGAAGGGATCGCGGCGGCCGAGGCCATGTGTGCCCTCGCCGACTACCCGCTCCTCGACACGGAACTGGAGCACGAGATCCAACAGGAGGGGTGGGAGCACGACTGGGAGGACGTGACCTCCGACATCGAGCGCGGCAACCTCTGGGTGTGGGAGGACAACCGGCGCTCCATCGACGTGATCGATGAACTGCCCGAGGGGTGGGAGAAGAAACTCGCCGACGCCTACTTTGAGAAGGCGCAGAACTTTTCCGAGGATCCGACCGACGACCGCGGCTACCACAAGGTCGACCGTGGCGTCGTAGCCGACCTGGTGACCGAGTTCGGATGGTTGGAAGAGGACGACGAGTAGATGGCGCGGGGGCCCAAGCTACCCAAGTTGCTGTCGCGGCCTCCAGTGGGCGGGCTCCGCTTCGTGGTGCACCGGGTGGGTCCCTCCGACTACTCGGCGCGAGCTGTCGACCAGAAGGGGCACGGCTACGAGATCTACACCGAGGACGGCCGCATCGTCCTGAGTGACCGCACCGGTGAACTGACCGAGCACGAGAGCCTGGACGCGGCCGAGAGCGAAGCGGGTCGCGTCAACCGTAGGCAGTACCCGCTGAAGGTGCCCAAGTTCAAGTGGACCAAGCACACCTGGCGCGAGCGCAGGTTCGACAAGGGCTACAACACCCACGACACGTTGATCGCTCCCGCCTGCGAGGTCCCCTTCCTGGGGACCGGCCATTTCACGTCAGGGCGGAGCGCGGCCACCACTACGAAGGAACTTGGATGGGTAGGGGCCGGCGGGGAGTGGGGGCGCGGTACGGCCGACATTCCCGCGCTCGCAACCGCATGCGGCATCGTAGACCCGTATGGGGCCAGAGGAGCGGGGGCCTACTGGCACGCGACGAAGGCCCAGGTCGCCGACGTCTACCGAGTGCTGATCAAGGCCGCGAACAAAGGACGGAAGCTGTACCGGGTGTTCCCCATGCTCCCCGCCCAGGCCCAGTTTCTCCCCGGCTCACTCCGCCAGGTGGTGTCATGGGACGCGTGGCTCGCCTCGGCTCGGAACAGCTACGACTGGCAGAGGTTCCTTCGGAGCGGAAAGAAAGACCGAGCTGACTCGGACCCGGCCTGGCGCAACCAGGGGCAGGCCATGATGGACTACGATTTCGTCGGGGAGGCGCTGTTCCTCCCCCGCGAGATCCTGGCAGAACTGAAGTCCGGCAAGCTTCGGTTTGGCAAGTTGGAGACCTACGAGAAGGAACACGCGGGGATCAAGGACCCGAGTGGTCGGGCCCGCTCAGTGGGCACTTCCGTCGTGGCCCCGAACCGCTACCGCAGTTTGCAGTTCGACCCATACATCGTGGAGCACACGCTGCGGGGAGGAAAAATGCAGGACGTCGCCCATGCCTTGGTCGAGATCGTCGAGTACAACGACGGCGACAAGCCTTACGTCAAATCGCTCGGCTACTTTCGCAGCCTCACCCACGAGGAGCTCGACATAAAGTGGGGCAACATCCGGGACAAGAAACTCACGGTCAAGCCTTACCCCGGGACCTGGCTCACCCGCGTCGACCTCGATGCACCCAGGCCGCTTCCGGCCACCGCCGAACTCAGCCAGATGGAGTTCGGGTTCCGATCTCACGGCTAGGGTCCGCGACCGCGAGCAGTCGTGATGCCTCTTGCCAGAGTTTGATCTGGAGAGCGCCGGCGAAGCTGTGGCCGACGCCGAACATCCGAATGAGGCGAAGAGGCGCACCGGCCCCGACCATCGCGGCCCACCCCTCCTGGACCTCGGCGTAGGGCACAACCTCGTCGACCATTCCGTGGAGCGCGACGGTGGGCGCGCGCACGGGGCCGAGATCAGGGTGGGGCCGACCAGCTGCGCCCACCACTCCAGATACGAGCACCGGTTCGTCGGCCGCGATCAGGTACGCAACCTCGGCGCCCTGGTCGTAGCCCGCGAGCACGGGCTTGCCGGCCGTCGGTCGGCAGCGTCGGATCTGCTCAAGAAAGTTGTAGAGGAAGCCCGCGTCCTCGGCGAGATCGACGGTGCCGGCGGGGTCGCCCCACCGGAAGCCGCCGCCTTCCGAACGGTACGCCCCCAGGGGTCCAATGATCCTCGCCTTGATCGGGATCGCGGTGGCGAGGTCCGCCAACTCGGCGCCCGTTGAGCCTCGACCGTGGAGGACCACGAGCATCGGCAGCGTCTCGTCGGGACCAGCACCGCCAGAGCGCCTCTCGGCGTACTCCACCCCTTCAACCAGGCCGCCGTCGGGCCCGGCGTCGGGGCAAAGCCCGACTGGAGGGGGGGCGTCCTCATGGGTCAGCGCAGCGAAGACGGCGCCCGCAGTTGCGGCGACCCCGAAGATCGGGAGCGCTACCCAGGGGGTCTGCCACCAGGCAGTCACCGTTTCCATGGGGGCGCCTTGATCTTCCTGGGACGTGAGCCCGCCATTTGCCGCCGGCGCTCGCGCTGGAGGACGAGCAGGCGGTAGGTCTCGTCGGAGACCACAACGCTGAGGCGGTCTTCCTCCGACGGGGAGGGAGGCCGAAAGGTAAAATCGTCTGTCGGCTTGAGTCCGTACGCCTTCTCGCCCCACACAGTTCCGGGGTCGATCACCACGTAGTCTCGGCCCCGTTTGTGGCCTTTGTACGTCACACGCAGGGTGCTAGGCACGGGATCCGACCGTAACACACTGGGGGGTAGACCCAGGAGCCCCCCGCGGGCTAGCATCTGGGGCATGCAGACGCACCCCGTGCCCTACCAGCAGCCCGGTCTCATGCACGCCCAGAATCCGGGAGAGGGTTGGGCCGCGTTCGGTGCCGTTGCGGGCGTGGTGATCGGGGGGATCACCGGGACCGTGATCTCCATGACCATGAAGCCGGCGAGCGTGGTTGAGGCCGTTGCGGACTCGCCCGACGAGGCCCAGGCGGCGGCCGACGTTCAAGCCCGAGCACTACTCGAGGCTTGGGCAAAGTGGCGCCGTACGTCCCACATCATCAGCGGCGCCCTTGCGACTGCGGGCTCGGGGCTCGGCGCCTACCTCGGCGCAGCTCCGCACCAGAAGCGCAACGCCGCCATCGGAGCTGCGGTCGGAACCGGGATCATGCGAACGCTGAACATCGTGATCAATCCGGTCTTCGGCGCACCCGGTCTCGTAGCGGGTGGCGTGGGCGCTTGGATCGGCGCTTCCCGAGCTGGCCGTTAGACGCCGGCTCCGTGGCCCGCCGCGGCCTTTTTTCCTTCGTTCGCGCTCAGGTTTTCTGAGCGGCCCTCGATCAGAGTAGACTGGCGGCAGGACGCATGAGTCGGGACCCGCTAGTTCAGTCGTTTCAGACGCTCACCGTCCAGTACGACGTCGAGAGCATTGACGCGGCGACTCCCTCGCGGCCCTTCTCACGCGACGAGTCGAGCGATGCGTTCCTCCGTCCCAACGCGGAGAACATTTTTGTAGTCAAGCAAGAAAAAGTTGGGCTGATCGATCCAGACCAAGGGGTGGGGGGCACCCAGGGCGACCGCTTCGTTCCGTGGATCGAGGTCTGCCTCACCGACCCGGGCACCGTTGAGATCGCCATCGTCGACGGCGAGGAGAACTCCAAGGTTCTGAAAGTGATCGAGGCCGGTGCGGCGGTGACACCCTCGGCCCCGCTCTACCGGAACCGCTCGTTCCGGTGTCCCCAGGGCGCCCTCATTCGCGTCACGGCGTCAGGAGATCTCGGCGGAAAGATTCGGATGCGGCTCCTCCTCGAGTGTGAGGACTGTCCGATCCCCGGCGACGAGGGCCCCACCGGCCCGACTGGCCCCACCGGGCCGGGCGGGGGCCCCACCGGCCCGACCGGGCCCACCGGCCCGACTGGCGACGACGGTCCTACCGGCCCGACTGGCCCGACTGGCCCGACTGGCCCCACCGGAACTGCGTCCACGGTGCCCGGCCCCACGGGCCCCGCTGGCCCGCCTGGCCCCGTTGGCCCGACCGGCGCTACCGGCCCCGTTGGCCCGACTGGCCCGGCGGGCGTCACCGGCCCCACGGGCCCCGCTGGCCCGACCGGTCCAGCCGGCCCGACCGGCCCCGCGGGAGCCACCGGCGCTACCGGCCCCGCCGGCCCCACCGGTCCAGCTGGCCCCACCGGGGCGACCGGCCCGACCGGCCCCGCGGGCGCCACCGGCCCGACCGGCCCCGCTGGCCCGACCGGCCCGACCGGCCCCGCGGGCGCCACCGGCCCGACTGGTCCCGCCGGCCCGACCGGTCCGACTGGCCCGGCATCCACAGTCCCGGGGCCCACGGGCCCGACTGGACCCGCTGGCACTGCGGGGAGCGACGTGGCTCCTGCCTTCGGGGCGCGCGTGATCATCGGGACGCCGACCACTCGCTACTTGTGGGGATGGTACGGCCAGGCGTCCGCGCCGACCTCGATCAAGGAAATGTGCGCGCCGCGAGCTGGCACGCTGCGGAACATCTGCGTGCAAGTTGGGGGGCCCGCTGGCGCGGGAGCGACGATCCTTACCTACACGCTCATGGTGAACGGAGTCGCCAGTGTTCTTGCGGTCAGCCTCGTGGCGACGGGGACCCAGGCGATCAACATCGCGTCTTCCGTGGCAGTCTCGCAGACCGACAGGCTCGGCCTCCGCGTCACCAAGGACGGGGCCCACGCCGCTATCACCGACGTCTATGTAACGATGGAGTGGACGTAGCATGGGAGTCCATCGTTTCAGATTTCGTGGCGACCAGACCGCGAGCCTCGTCAACGACCAGATCGCCAACACGGCGACGCTCTCGCTGCTCGGCCCCGACACCGAGCTAGAGTTCAACCTGAGCAACGACGCGGACCTGCCCGATCTCACGGGGTACCTGGCCGAACTCGGCTGGACGTTCGTCAGCTCGAGCCCGACGACTCCGCTGCCCGCCATTCCTGCCGCGTGGCAAGGGACCGTGATCAGCAAAGCGATCAGCGCGCCGCCTGGTGGCCCGGCGGTCGGGGATCGCTACGTCGTGGGTGCCGGCGGCTCGGGTGCGTGGACCGGGCACGACGACGAGCTCGCCGAATGGAACGGGACCGAGTGGAGATTCTTGTCTCCCGTCGAGGGCTTCTTCGCCTGGGTGTCCGACATCGCCCAACTGAATTTCTTTGAGTCGGCGACCTGGCAGAACTTTCAGGTCAGCGGCCCCACTGGCCCCACCGGTCCGAACGGCCCGAGTGGCCCGACTGGCCCGAACGGCCCGAGCGGACCTACGGGCGTTCCGGGCCCGAGCGGCCCCACGGGTCCCGCCTCGACCATCCCGGGGCCCACCGGGCCCCCTGGCGTGACGGGTCCAACCGGCGCGGCCTCGACGGTTCCAGGTCCCACGGGACCCACGGGAGGAGCCGGCCCCGCCGGCCCCACGGGCGCCACCGGAGCAGTCGGCCCGGCTGGCCCGGCTGGCCCGACAGGGCCGACCGGCGCGGCCTCTACGATCCCTGGGGCCACGGGACCTGCCGGCCCCACCGGGGCAGCTGGCCCTGCCGGCCCCACCGGGCCCACCGGAGCAGTTGGCCCTGCTGGCCCGACCGGGCCCACCGGCGCCGCGTCGACGGTTC
>JBDHAF010000091.1:0-14078 GCA_039588255.1 Gemmatimonadota bacterium
TGGTTCACGATCTCCCGAGCATGAAGGCTGGACGCAATGATCTTGTTCAGGTCGGCCGCTGTGCTCTCCGTGACGTTGCCACCCTTGAGCGCCAACTGTGCAAACCCCAAGATGCCCCCCAAGGGCTCATTGATCTCGTGCGCTACGCCAGCCGCAAGCTGACCGATAGTGGCCAGCCGGTCGGCGTGACGCAGTTGCGCCTCCATCCTGGAGCGTTCCTTCGCGGTTTCGCGCTTTTCGACGAAGTCTCCAACGTCCCTCGCGACGGCCCCAATCAGACTCTCTTCCTCCTCCAGGAACGGCCCGTTGATGGCGTGCCGCACCTCGTCGACATACCCTACCGCGACCTCTCCGCGATACTCGCCGTTCACGACAATCTTTGCGACCTGTTGTGAGCGAGTCGCCTCGAAATCCGCAGTCTCGTGTGTTGTCCCATCGAGGACGATTCGGGCAACTGCTATTTCCGGGAACTGCCACGCAGGCGGAAGAAGCGCGGCAATCCGATCAAGGGCCTCGTCGACGCTAAGGTCGCCCTCCGCAACGCGGGCGATACTGTACAGGCAACTCAGTTCCTTGACCCTCTCGCGGAGTGCTGCCTGCGCCCGCCGCTCGGCAATGGACAGCCCAATTGTCTCCACCACAGCTTCGTAGGACTCGATCAGGTCACCGCTGAATGTGCCCTGCTGGGCGGATTCCAATCGCAAGAGGCCGAAGTTCCTCTCATCGACTGCAAAAGGAATCAACGCTAATGACCCAGTGTCGGAGTACCTCTCCAGGCGCGCGCCCTCCCCAGCCGAGTACCGGGTCATCGTTTCGTGAACATCACTCGTCCAGAAACTCCCATGCGGAGTAAAGCACGGTGCAGAGAGGTCCACCTTACCACGTAGCTCATCCTGTGCAAGTCGGTGGAAGCCGGCCAGGCCGGTTTCCGCGAATGGAGTCGCGCGGCCCTCCAGCGTGTCCGTGCTCAAGGGTTCGAAGATGAATTGTTGTTCCGGTTGGCGAACCGCTCTCACCCGATATGCAATGTGGCCCCAGAGACGGAGTTCGAGCGCGTCACAACCTGAGAACTGCAACAGGAACTCCGACAGTCTCCGTAGGAACTCGACTCGCGAAGAAGCGAGGTACGCCAGACGCATTATCTGTCGCGAGAGCTCGACAAGGTCTCTCAGCGACTGTCCCGTTGTCTGCGATGGGCTGCTTGACTTCATTATGATGCCGTCGTCGTGGTGCAGCCGTGACTGAGCAACACCGGCAGCATGGCGGACACCCTTTCCCTGTACGGCTCAGTTGCGGTTCTGCACGTCGCCGCTCTTTGGCGCGAAACTTAGCCCGGCCTTGCGGGAGTAGGAAGCGGCTACGTGCAGCAATGACAATGCGGCGCTCCAGGCGTGTCGAGAATCACTCCGCCGCTGCAGTGCGTGCGAAGATTGGCACCCCTGGGTGAGGTTCGCACCGACTTTCTGCCTCGTATGAGGGATTCAGATACGATGCCCAGAACAACCGGGCGAATGCCACATCTTGGCGTATTCGACCTTGTTCCTGCTCTGAATGGGTTCAGGGGGTCGCGGTACGCGATTAGTTGGATGGGCTGGTCCTGGGCACCTGCCCTCCAGCATCGCATTCGTCCGTGCCGAACGGCATTCAACACCACGGCGATCGATGTTGCCATGCGAGTTAAGGCCAGGGACGTAGCCGGTGCGCCCTCAATTGAGAAAGGCGGCGAGAGCCGCCTTTCCTCTTGCTGCTTCCCTGAGGCATCAGATTCCTTTCTAAGCTCGAATCTGAAGCCGTTTATCCTCCTGGCTTTCCCTCTGGCCGTTGCTTCTTGTGACAGCTTTCAGCGCCTTTTCATACCCTCGGACCTGAGCCTGAATCCCCTCGATTTCCTGGCGCTGTTCTGCGCGAAGAGCTGCCATTCGGGCCTTGTGGTGCTGCTTGGTCTCGTCCAGGGTTCGCCTGGCACTTCCTACGGCCTCCTCCAGCTGGCTGATGAGTTGCTGATCTGGCTGCGCCGAGACCCTGCTCAAGTCCGCCATGACACGCCTGACGCTCTCGGCCCGAGCATACCACCGGGTGCTCAAGATCGCCCGGAAAGCTCGACCGGGGGCCACACTAGGAAGCTTGGTGTTTTCTTCACAAATCGTCGATTCGCACTCGGCGCGTGCCAGTGTTCAGGCACGCCAACGACGTGTAACTTTTTGTCAATTAAGAGCATCTAAGCCGCGGAGCGATCGCGCTATGTGATCGTCAAGGAGTGGCTCGACTAATGAGTGAACCGGGAAACGATGCCCACCTGTGGAGCAGTGACTCGGCGCCGGCGCTGTCGGGAGATTCCATGACCGATGAAACCAAGGCGGTCCGAGAGCCGCGCTACACGCCCAGTTGGCTGATCCCTCAGACCGTTGAGGGTATTGGATTCAGCTTGGCCGATGCGGTGAACCGATTGACCCATTGTCCGGCGGCCGTCATCGTCCGCGATCCCAGCACGGAAACCGCGTCGGTGGTTGCCGCGTCGATAGGAGCCGACCGTCGCCTCTTGGGAACCCTGGTGTCGCCGACGTCGGCGGTGGGCCGGGCGTGCATGGGTGACGTAACGGCGTACGGCCTCGGCTCGGCGGATCTACTCGGAGAAGAGCGCTCGGATCGCCGTCAGCGCGAGCATCAGGGCGTGGCCTTTTCCCTGCTCGAGGGTCGCAGGAGCGTCGGAGCCCTCGTGGTGTTTACCCCGCCCGAGCTGGTGGACCGTTCAATGAGCCAGCAACTCGCGACGCTCGCGAAGCAGGCGGGCCGGGTGATCGGCCGGACCTTGCACTACGAGCGTCAGGAGCAGGAAGGGCTGATCGATGAGATCACCGGTCAACCGAACCAGGATGGGCTCGAGCTGGCCATGCAGGATTTGGTGCGGAAGGAGTGTGCCCTCGTCCGAGTGGAGATCGACCAAGCGGACGAGCTCGATCCGGGGATGGTGAACCCCGTCCTGCGGCAGATTGCCACCATCCTCCGGGCCGCCCTGAGGGAATACGACGTGCCGGCGCGCCTCGAAGGGGAGGGGTTCGCGATGTTCCTCCCGGACACGGTGCTCGACCACGCCGTCATGGTGGCCGATCGGGTGAGGTTGGCGGTGAGCGAATCGGATTTTGACCTCGGGAAGAAGCATTCTCTCACCTGCTCCCTCGGCGTGGCCTCGATTCCCGACACGGTGGCGGATATCGGGGATCTGATGGAGGCGGCCTCGCGGGCGCTGCAGCAGGCGAAAGAAGAGGGACGGAACCGGGTGGTGGTGGCTCAGGCCTGAACGGCTACGCCTTGGACTCCGCGTCGAGGAGTTCCTGCGCTTCCGCAGCCGTGAGGGGTTGGGAGAAGAGGTATCCTTGTGCCTGTTCGCAGTGCAGGCCGGCGAGTTTCTCCGACTGCTGCGGCGTCTCGACCCCTTCCGCGATGACACGAATACCGAGTTGCCCGGCCAGTGTGATCATCGCCTGAACCACGGCCGCCTTCTCTCCCGGCACCCCCACCTGGCTGATGAACGAGCGGTCGATCTTCAGCGTATCGACTCGGAAGCGATTGAGGTAGGACAGGGAAGAGGATCCCGTTCCAAAGTCGTCGATCTGCACCAGCACGCCCAGGTCTCTGAGCTCCGAGACGACCTGAATATTGGATTCGGGTTCGTCCATGAGCACCGTTTCCGCGATCTCGAGCTTGAGACGGTCGGGCGCCAAGCCGGCCTTCAGAAAGGCATCCTTGACCTGCTCCAGAAGGTCGGGCTGGCGCAACTGCTTCGCGGAGAGGTTGACGCTCATGGTGAGGTCTTCCAGGTGCGGATAGCGCTTGACCCACTCCGCCATCTGCCGGCACGCCTCTTCCACGATCCATCGACCGAGCGGAATGATGAGACCGGTTTCCTCCGCCAGGGGAACGAACGAAGCCGGTGACACCAGCCCGCGCTCGGGGTGCTCCCAGCGAACCAGCGCCTCGAACCCGGTCACGTCCTCGGTGGCGATATTGACGACCGGGAGATAGACGAGGCGGAACTGGTTCTTGTGAACCGCTGCCCGGATGTCGGTTTCCAGTTGCAGCAGTTTGACGGCCCGCTCGTGCATGGCCCGGTCGAAGATCTCGTACCGCGCCTTGCCCCGAGCCTTGGCCCGGTACATGGCGGAGTCGGCGTGGCGAATCAGGTGCTCGGGGCCGTCCAGGGACTCTTCGCTGACCGCGATCCCGACGCTGGCGGTCGTGTAAACCTCTCGCCCGTCGACATCGATGGGTTCCTCCAAGGCGGCCAGAATACGTTCCGCGACCCGAGTAGTGTCGCTGCTGTCCTTGATGTCGTCCAGCAGCACGAGGAACTCGTCCCCCCCGAGGCGGGCGACCACGTCGCCGGGCCGCAGGCATCCCTTGAGCCGCTGTGCGACCTCCTTGAGCACCAGATCGCCGGCGGCGTGTCCCAGGCTGTCGTTCACCACCTTGAAGCGGTCCAGGTCCACGAACAGCACCGCGAACACATAGTCCTTGCGACGCTTGGTGCGGCGGAACGAGCGGTGGATCAGGTCGTTGAGGAACGCCCGGTTCGGGAGGTTGGTGAGGGAGTCGTAGAGCGCCTCCTGGGCCAGCTGCTCCTCCACGGTCTTGCGCTGCTCGATGTCGGTTAGCGATCCGGCGATCCGGTAGGGTTTCCCCACCGGGTCTCGCTCGGCGATGCCTCGGGCCAGCACCCAGCGGAAGGTCCCGTCTTTGTGCAGGATGCGGTGTTCGTTCTCGAAGTGCGTGGAGCGGTCGTCGCGGTGGGCCTCGAGCTCCGATTGCACCTTGGGGAGGTCCTCCTCGTGGACCCGGCTGAGCCACGCATCCGGGGTGTTGTCGATCTCCGCATCGCTGTACCCGAGCATCGTCTTCCAGCGATGGGAGTAGTACATCTCGTCGGTCTCCAAATTCCAATCCCAAAGCCCGTCGTTGGCGCCGCGGATCGCCAGGGCGTACCGCTCTTCGCTCTCCTGCAGGGCGCGTTCCGCCCGCTTCCGCTGGGTAACGTCCTCGCACGTGGTCACGATGCCGATCGCCTCCCCGGAGGCGTCCCGCACGACGTCGGACATGAGGTGCACCGGGAACGTCGAGCCGTCCTTGCGCACGTTCACCGTGTCCCGCCGCCACCGCTTCATCGCCTCGATCTGTCGCTTGCCCATGGGCCGGGCCCGCTCGTGGGGCGCGAAGATCCGGACGTCCTTTCCGATCAGCTCCTCCGGGGTATACCCGTGGAGTGCGGCATCGGCGGGGTTGATGTACACGATGCGGCCCTTCAGGTCGGTCACCGTGACGCCGAGCTGCATGGTCTCGACCGCGTGCTCCATCTGGCGCAGCGAGTCCTCGATGCGCTTGACCCCGGTGATGTCCCGGTACATGGCGAAGGCGGATATCGGCACGCCGGCAATCCGGACGGGGGCGGCAAGGATCGACACGTCGACCAGCGATCCGCTCTTGCGCCGGAGCACCGACTCGATTTGGATCCGCTTCCCGGCCACGAGGTCCCTGGTGATTGCCTGCAACTCCTCCAGCCGGCCGCTGGGCGACAAGAACTCGTCCACACGGTGCTCGAGGATCTCCCCGGGGGTGTATTCGAAGGTATCGGTGAACGCCCGGTTGACCTGCGCGACCCTGCCGTTCCGATCCAGCAAAAGGATCGGCTCGGTCGAGGTCTCGAAGAGCTCCTCCAGGAACGCCCGGTGCACGCCCAATTGCCGCTCCACGCTGCCATGCCGCGCGGTGATCCTGTCGAGGAGGAGGATGCCCAACAGGGCGATGACGCCGATCCCGAGGATCGGGAGCTGGTCTCCGCCGAACGACTGGATACTCCAGGATTGGATCTCCGCGGCCGTGGCGAGGAGGTGCCCCAGAATGACCAGGCCGAGCAGGGCGGCCATCCCCCGGTGGAGGATGTCACCCGGGCGGGCCGCCGCAACGACCGACCAGGATGCGGCAGTCAACAGGACGAGCAGAGCTAGGGCGCTAACTAATGTCATGTAACGGCTTGGGTAGCTTCAGAAGAAGTATGCAGAATCTTGACGGCGGCGGAAACCCCTTGAATCCAACGGGTTAGGAGCCTGCCGGTCGAGAAAACGGAGGGTTCCGGCCCTGAGGGTGGCGCGGGAGGACGGCTACGGCCGGTCTTTTCGCTTCATCTCCGTGAAGAGGCGGTCAGCCCCTTCGTACCTCGGGTCACGCTTCGGCGGCTCGTCCAGGATCTCGCGCCTCTTGCCTTGCTTGGCGGTGGGCGCCTTGCCTTCCTCGGCGTCTTGGGCGGCCTTGCTCGCTTCGCGGTTCTTCTCCGCGAGTCGCTGTAGGCTTCTCAAATCGGGCTTCTTCACGGTGGGTTCCCCCGGCGCAGGCGTAGCGTGTGCTTCCGGCCTCACACGTTTTCTTAATCGCCCAGCCGGGCGCCGTCAAGGCGTGAAAAGCCACAGAATCCCTGTAATCCACGACACATCCGGCCTCATAGCGATCGGACTATCTTGGTCCCGACGGCTCTCACGCAGCGCACCGAGTCGCGGTGACGCTCCGACGCCCGTACCGAGTAACCAATGGCTCAGACAGTGCTCAGGAAGCTCGTATCACTCGTAGGAATCGAGGGCGTGCTCCTCGTGGTGATACTCGTGTACGTCGGAACGGCCATCACGCCGGATACGGTTCCCGGATCGGTACGGTGGCTTCCGTATGTGGCGTTCGCGGCGGGCCTCCTTGTCAGTTGGCGGTATCGTCGCAGCCGATTGTTGTTCGGCTGTCTCGTCTTGGCCCTAGCCGATCGTGGTCTCTTGGCCTATCCGGGAGGAATTCCTGGCGCACCGTCTCCCGTGTTCCAGGTCGTGGCCTTCCTCCTCCCCATCAATCTCCTGTGGATCTCCTGGGTGGAGGAGCGGGGGACGCTTACCCCAATGGGGCAGGGCCGCTTGGCGGCCATCCTGCTGCAGGCGGCGGTGGTGATACTGTTCGCCTCATCGCCTCCCGGGTGGATTGTGGGCGGGCTGGAGCTCTCGCCGTTTCCGGACGGATGGTTCGCCTGGACGCCGGTGGGGCAGCCGGCTCTGGTGATGTTCACTGCGGCATTCGGAATCTCGGCCGCGCGACTGGTGCTGCGCTCGAATGCGACTGGGCGTGGGTTCCTGTGGGCGCTGATGGCCTCGTTCGTAGCGCTGAGCACGCTGCGCGGAGAACCGATCCCCACCATCTATTTCTCCGCCGCCGGGCTCCTTATCATCGCGTCGGTGATCGAGGCGGCCCACTTCATGGCGTATCGTGACGGACTCACGGGACTTCCCGCCAGGCGCGCACTGAACGAGGACCTCCTCAAGTTGAATGGCCAGTACACCATCGCGATGATCGATGTCGATCGCTTCAAGAGCTTCAACGACCGCTATGGACACGATGTGGGCGACCAAGTGTTACGCAAGGTGGCGTCACGGTTGGGACGGGTGGGTGGCGGTGGGAAAGCGTTCCGATACGGGGGGGAGGAGTTCGCCTTGCTGTTTGCGGGGAAGGACCCGAAGGACGTGTCCCCGCATCTCGAGGATCTCCGTACGGCGATCGAAGATGAAAAATTCGCGTTGCGCGGAAAGGACCGGCCCAAGGAACGTCCAGAAGGTCCCCGGCCGAAGGGCCGCCCGCCGACAAAGGTTTCTGTCACGGTTAGCATTGGGGCAGCCGGCCGTAGTGACGGGCGATCTGCTCCGTCCGAGGTCATCACCTTCGCGGACCGGGCCCTGTATCAGGCCAAGAAAGCCGGGCGAAACCGGGTGAAGGTGGTCAACGGCAAGCGATAGCCAGTCGTCGTCGTCGTAGGTGGGTGATCTCCTACAGCACGCCCCACGGTCCGTGCTATCCGTGGATTCCCGGGCTAGTTTTGCGGGACATTCTCCCCGATGGGATCATCATGAAAGGCTTCATGCTGTTGGCCACGCTCGCGGTCCTTCCGGCCACGACGCACGCCCAATCTTTTCGCCAGACGTCGGCGGATTCCTACACGCGCTACGAGCTTCTCGAGCCTGCGTCGCAGAGCTTTCGCATCATCTATGACGTGAGTGCCACGACCCCGGGCGCAACGCTCTACTTCAATGCGATCCGAAGAGGCAGCGAGCCGACCGTGCATGCGGTGTACGACCTGATGACGGGGGAAGCCCTCCCGTGGGAGATCGTCGATGGGACCGCGGCGCGCCGAGCCGGGATGGAGAGCGCCGGCCCCGAAGGGCAGTACATCCAGGTCAGCCTGGCGCGGCCGGTACCCGAGGCGGGCGAGGTCCGGCTCCGCATCGACAAGACCTACCAGGATCCGGCGAGCTACACGAGCAACGGCGGCGCCATCACGTTCGAGCGATCGCTGGGGATCCGCCGGAATGCCGTCGTTCTTCCCGAGGGTTATGAGCTGACGGCGTCCAACTATCCGTCACAGGTGGCCGTTGAGGGCGACGGACGGATCAAGGTGAGCTTCATGAATCCCGGTCCCGGTGCCGTGCCCCATGTGATTCGCGGGCGGAAGCTTCCCGACGGGGCAGGTCGTACCGGGGAGGCCCGTCGGGCCGCTGCATCGCGGCCGACCGCCCAGACCACCCAGACGGTCCCTGCCGAGGCACGGATCGATTACCGGTTCTCCGAACGAGCGTTCCAGGACCGGGAGATCGTGTACTTCCTCTGGCAACCCGAGACCAACTCCTTCCGCCTGTACCACGACTACACCGAAGGCCGCGCCGGCGTCGACCGTTACCTGAACGTGGTGCGCGCCGGCAGCAAGGCATCGAACCCCTCGGCGCGGATTCTCGACACGGGGGAAGAACTCGAGGTCGAGACGTTGCGGGGCGATGAGATCCGGGAACGGGGGATCGAGATCGGCGGCGAGGTAACCGCCGAAACCGATGTCGTGGTGATCTGGTTCGATGCGGTGGAGCCCGGCCACTCAGTCCGGCTGCGTATCGAGGAGACGTACACCGACCCGAGTCGCTATCTCCTGGTGGGCGACGAGTTGGTGTGGGACCGGAGCTTCGGCCGCCCGCGCAACTCCGTGCTGCTTCCGGAGGGATGGTATGTCACGGCCAACTCGGTGCCGGCCGTGATCAATCAGACCGGCGACGGGCGCATTCGGTTGTACTACGAGAACGACCGGCCGGGAAACATCGACGTGTTCCTTAAAGCTCGGAGGCGGTGAGGAGTGGGAAGTGTGTAGTAGGCTCCTGCAGCACACCGTTTGCCCCTTCCGCGCGCTGCGGTTCTCTGCACTGCAAGATTTCAGCAGGGCCAACCATGCGAACCAGCGCCACGCGGGCTGGATGAGCGTCGCACACCGTTTGCCCCTTCCGCGCGCTGCGGTTCTCTTCCAGGCGAGATCTCAACTTGGCCTACCATGCGAACCAACGCGCGCTGCAGTGACAAACGGTACGCTCCGCTCCAAGCCCGATCCCGCAACACACCAATCTTGCGAACCAACGCGCTGCAGTGACAAACAGCGCGCTACAGTCGCCTGCACACGTCCTACTTCTCGCCACCCTCCATTCTCCAGAACGTGATGCCCCCTGCCTGCTGGGCCACTGGGACGTCGGCCACGCGCCGGAAGGTCCTCAAGTCGAAGATGTCCACCTTTCCCGGCTCGGCACCCACCCCTTCCACGCTCACGAACGCGTAGCGGGAATCGGGGGACACGACAACTCCGTGGGTGACGGTCGTACTCGACTCGACGATCCCGCGACTCTCTCCCGAGTTCACGTCGATGAATTGCACGGCGGCGCCTTGCTTGAGCGTCGCGACCAGCGTCCTGCCGTCCGGCGTGATCGCCAGGTTGTACGGTCCGCGACCCGTTTCGATGCGGCGGCGCAGCGTCCAATCCTCGTAGTCGATTTCCAGAATGTGATTGGCTCGGTTGCACGCCACGAAGATCTTATCCCCGGCCGGCGTCGCAACCGCCCACGTCGGCGAACAGGTGGGCGTGTTCGGCGTGTAGTTCTCGATGTCGAAGTGATCCAGCGGTCCCTCTTGGTCCTTGGCGACGCTGAAGCGCCGGGCGACTTCAAAGGTCTGCGTGTCGATCTCCACCAATTGGTCGTCCACCACGCAGTTGGTGAACCACTTCGTCCCCATCGGGTGCATGCGGCCTCCGTGAGGCTGCGTGCACGTCACGGTCTGGGTGACCTCCATCAACTCGGGTGTGTAGACCACCGAGATGGAGGATGGCTCCTTCTCCCCGTGGAGATTGAAGTTGACGACGAAGGCGTAGAGGTCGTCCGGCGTGAGGTCGATGGTGGCGGGAAACCGGCCCAGCAGAATCGGATCGCCCACGACGGTGTCGCTGCCCGTCTCGATCTTCCACAGCTTCCCGTCGGGGATGCCGTGGCCGGTGGTCATGTAGAGGTGGCGGCCGTCCTGCGACATCCGCAGGCCGTGAGGCCCTTCCGTCTCGACCTGCATCTCACCGACAGGGATGGTCTTTTCGACTTCGGCGCTGCCCGGTCCAAAGCGAACCAGGTGGAGGAGATCCGCGGATTCCGCGCCGACATAAACCCAGTAGGTTGCTGAGGGGCCCTGGGCGGCGAGCGGCGCGGCTGCAGTCGCGACGGCGAACAGTGCGGGGATCCCGCTGAGTCTCATCGGTATTCCATTCATCTGTTGTAGTGATGGTGTCGGGGCGCTGTCGTCCGTACCCTTGCTCTCGACCTCCGGCGAGCTTCAAGTTTACTGTTCCAGAGCCACAGGACGCCAGATCGCCACAGCATCGGTGGCCCGGCCAGCGTATTGATAGCATCGAATCGAGCTCTGCAGCGGAGTAATCGAGCCATGATGCCACGACATCGTAGTGTGCTATTTGCGTGCATCCTCACGGGTGTGACGGTCACACCTGCGCTCACCCAGAGACGGGTGAGCGAGGACGTCCTGAACAGTGGGCTGTGGGCGGTGAAGATGCAGCCGCGAGATCGGACCACGATGTAACGGCCGGTTTCTGGAAACGCGAAAAGCGCCGGCAATCGCTGGCGCTTTCTCGTTGGGGGGTTAGGTTTCGGCCCTCATACTTGACACTTCATCCCCCGGTACCGCCATGAGTGATTTACAGGTCGCCATCGAGACCAACAAGGGAACCATCAATCTGAATCTGTTCGCCGACCGCGTGCCGTTCACGGTGGCGAATTTCGTGAACCTCGCCCAGAAGGGGTATTACGACGGGCTCAAGTTCCACCGGGTCATCCCCAATTTCATGGTCCAGGGCGGCTGCCCCCAGGGAACGGGCACCGGCGGTCCGGGCTACAAATTCGAGGATGAGTTCGACGCCGGGCTGCGTCACGATCGGCCAGGCATCCTCTCCATGGCCAACTCCGGTCCCAACACCAACGGGAGTCAGTTCTTCATCACCCACGTTCCCACGGACTGGCTCGACGGCAAGCATTCGGTGTTTGGCGCTGTGGTGGGCGACGACGATCAGCAGGTGGTGAACCGCATCGCCCAGGGTGATCAGGTCACCTCGATCACCATCGGTGGGGACACGTCGGACCTCATGGCCAAGACGCAGGCCAAGGTCGACGAGTGGAACAAGTCGCTGGGCGGCTAGATCCGCTCTAGTCGTCTTCCAACGCCCACGCCGCGATCTGCTGCGCCATGGTGCCCGGGTGGCCCCCGGGGGTGTTTGACAACACCACGACCGTGAGATCTTCCTCAGGGTAGTATGCCAGCACGGTTACGAAGCCGTTGATGCCGCCACCGTGGACGATCTGGCGCTGGCCGTCCGTTTCGCGAATTGCCAAACCGTAACCGTACGTCGTAGCACTGTCGTTGTTGAGTCGCGCGGGCGTCGTCATGAGATCGTGCGATTCCTGGCTGACCAGGCGACGGGCATTCATCGCTCTCTGCCACTTCAGCAAATCCGTCACGCTCGAGCACAGCGCGCCGGCAGCACCCGGAATGTTCATGCTGAGGGGGTCATCGTTCAACAGCCGCCCGTCGCTCCGCTCGTATCCCTCGGCACGATTCGGAATGATCTCCTTCTCGCCGCAATAGGATGAGGCATCCATTTCCAACGGGCCGTATATGTGCTCGTCGAGATAGTCCGCGTAGGATTGGCCGGTCACGCTCTCGATGATCACGCCCAACAGGTAGTACCCCGAGTTGTTGTAACGCCACTGTTCACCGGGGGCAAAATCGAAGGGCTCATCCTTGAACATGTCGAGCAGCTCGTCGTGTGTGAGATCGAGACGGAACGCTTGGCTGAAATTGTCGCGGTTGAGGCCGGTATAGCTTTTGATCCCAGAGGTGTGTGTCAGCAGGTGGTGAATCGTGACCCGATGCCCCTGCGTGGGGTAGCCTGGAAGGAACTTGGTAATCTCGTCGTCGAGGTTGATGTCTCCGTTTTCGACGAGCTGCATAATGGCGGTCGAGGTGAATTGTTTCGTAATGGAACCAATGCGGTACACCGTTTCGGCGGTGGCGGGAACGCCATTCTCAATGTCGGCATAGCCATACCCGTTGGCCAAGATCACATCGTCGCCCCGCATCACCCCGATGGCCACGCTGGCCGTGGTATCGGAGTCGATTTCGGCGTCTGCCAGGGAATCGATTCGGGCCACGAGAGCCGAATCTCCGACTTGCGCGGGAGCGCAGGCCGGGAGCGCGGCTCCTGCAGATACAAGGATTATCAAGGCGGTGCATCGGGTGCTCGTGGCCAACGTCATGGGTCCTCCGGGCGACCAGGGTTGGGGCGTGGATCGAAACACGTTAATGTGGTTTATCGTAGTGGACCAGTATCCGGCAATCTGCCTCGACGGGAGAACTCCATGAAACGATCGGTCACCACAACGCTTCTGTTGCTGGCGGGCGCCGCATGCGATTTTGGGCCGACGCCGTCGGAGACGGTCGATCTCCTCGTGGAAGCCGTGCGGGCCCGAGACAGCGTGGAGGTCGCGCGTTATATCGACATCCGGCGCGTCGCCGAGTCTGCCGTGGACCCCCTCATCCAAGCTGCCACGCTCATGGGGCAGGCCGATCCCCAGCGGTTTCGCCAGCAGACCGGCGGGCTGGGCGTGGAGATGTTGGAACAGTTCCGGCCGATGATCGCGCCGCTCATGGAGCAGCTGTTCTGGCAGATGATGCTCGACCCCGAAGCGCTGCAGGAAGGACCCATCGGCATGTTCCTCGGCAACCAGCCGCTGCCGTTCGAGGAGCTGGGCAACGCCTACCGGGGCGTGTTGAACGAACAGCGGGAAGGGGATGAAGCACTCGTGGCCATCGAGTTGCTGGAGGAGGGCACGCCCCCGATGGTCCTCCAGTTGCGACTGGAGCGCATCGAGGGTGATTGGCAAGTGGTGGAGTTCGACAACCTCAGCGAGGCGATCGCCGAAGCCCTGCAGAATTCGACCCTCTGACCGCTACCTCCCGGCCTCCCGCAGGATCCGTTCGATCGTGGCTCTGTCCGCACTGAGCAGTCCGACCGTCGGCAGTCTCCGCAGCAGCTCCATCCAACTCTCATCCTGCGCGAATGCCCGCCTAAAGAAAGGAATGGCCTCGTCGACGCGTCCCAGGTCGGCCATGGTCACCGCCTGCCAGTAGATCAGCTCCCCGTTGGTGGCCTCGTCGGGGAGATATTCGGCCGCCCGGGTGTATGCCGCCAACGCGGAATCCACCTGGCCGGTCGTCATGAAGTTGTCGCCGTCGGTGGCGGCGCGGTATGCCCGCGCAACGGTGAGCAGGCGACGCATTTCGCCGAGTGGATTGGGGTGATCCTCCACCCGCAGGTCGAACAGCCGCTCCCACGGTTTGGCGTTCTTGTCGCCGGACACGACGACGATCGCCGCAGACTGTTTCCCCCTGATGTCGCCCCCCGCCGCTTCGGCCGCCTCGAGCGCCGCGAGCAGACGCTCGGCGAGATCGCCGGAGGTGCCCTCGAACGCCCGGGCCATGGCGGGCCACACGTCGGCGTTGCGCATCAGGTTGGCCTGCGCCGAGAACCACCGTCCCGTCACGTGCCCGGCCGCGGGGATGTCGTTGGATCCGGTGTGGGCGGCGACGTTGCCTTCCGCGTCGATCATCGCCACCTGACGCACCTGGCTGTCGGGGTCGGCGCG